>JBGPRB010000061.1:0-13668 GCA_041489355.1 Dehalococcoidia bacterium | reverse complement strand
CAGCAGCACATATAAATCGAAGGGTCCCTGCTCCACAGAGCCCCCCAGAACACGGGGCGCGGAGGCGTAAATTATCTTCAGGGTGCCACCATAGACACCTGCACTGGGTTTTGGTGCTGGTGCCGGCGCGGGAGCTGGAGCGGGTGCCGGCGCTGGAGCTGGAGCTGGTGCCGGTGCGGGAGCGGGTGCTGGCGCCGGTGCGGGAGCTGGTGCCGGTGTCGGTGCCGGTGTCGGCTCTTCCTTAGCGCAACTCCCGAAAATCAGGGTACCTACTAAAATAGCAATTAAAAGTATGAACAATGATTTTTTCATATATAATATATTGTACCCCCTTATGAATATTTTAATGTATTTTTTCTATATATTCCCCTAGTATTCCTGCTATAAAGTATCACCTCCTTTGTTTTAATAATATTCATATAGCTATTAAAAAATAGGGCAGTATACATTTTTTACATTCTACAACAAAAAGGCACTGGTTGGCTATATTTTTTGATGTGTACCAGTGCCATCATTTCGTCTCTGCTCATCAGACCGAAATTACCCTCTTCACGCACTTTAAACAGTGCAGTTGAAGTCTAGTTTAGTCATTATTGAGATAATTGTCAATAGCAGCGGAGAGAGGATAGTTTCGTTAGACTTAACTGTCTTTGCGGGGAATACCGGCAATAAAGCAATATTAATAATGAAGTTATAGATTGCTTCGCTTTACCACATTAACGGTCAAACCCTTTTTAAAAGTCCCCCGGGACATCGATGAGTCCCCCAATTCCATTCAAACATCAATGCCTGTATAATTATCTCTTAGAGAGAATATATAATGCTTAATGTTTCCAACATATCCAAATCATACAATGCCCGTTATCTTTTCAGCGGCATCAGCTTCAATGTCGGCATGGGAGACCGCATTGCAGTTATCGGCCAGAACGGTACGGGGAAAACCACGCTGTTCGACATCATCTCCGGTGATATCACCCCGGATTCCGGCAATATCTCTATACGCAAGGGCACCAACATCGGCTACCTGCGTCAGGATATCCAGCCCACTTCTAACCATAAATTGCTGGATGAGGTCGTTCAATCGTCCGCCAGTATCAGTAAACTGGCACATAAAATCCAGATTCTTCAAGAAGAACTGGCTGAAGAGAAAGACGAGGAAAATATCGCTACGCTGCTTCGCGAACTGGGTGAACTCCAGCACGCCTTTGAATCATCAGGAGGTTATAATACCGAACATGAGGCTAAAATTATCCTCGCCGGCCTGGGCTTTATCGAATCCGATTTTCCTCGGTCGCTATCCGAATTCAGCGGCGGCTGGCTTACGCGTGTCGAACTGGCCAAGCTCCTTTTTCTCAATCCGGACCTGCTAATCCTGGACGAGCCAACGAACCATCTCGACCTGGAGACTACCCGCTGGTTCGAGAACTATCTGAAGGCATATTACGGGGCAGTACTGGTCACCTCTCATGACCGGGCCTTTTTAAATAACGTGGTTAAAAAAGTAATCGCTATCGAAAAAGACGAAGTCATCTTCTACCATGGCAACTATGACAGCTATATCCTGGCCCGGGAGAAAGACCTGGAAATCAAACAGGCCACGGCCAAAAGGCAGGAGCAGAAAATACGGAAAGAAATGCGCTTTATTGAGCGATTCCGCGCTAAGAACACCAAGGCTACCCAGGTCCAGAGCCGGATTAAAAAACTTGAGAAAATGGAGAGAATCTTTGTACCGAGGTCGACTCGAAAGATAAAATTCGCCTTCCCGGAGCCGCCGCGCAGCGGACACGTCGTCATTACCCTCAAGAATATAGCCAAGTCATACGATACCAAGGCTGTCTATCGCGACCTTAACCTGACACTTAACCGGGGAGACCGTGTAGCGCTGGTCGGGCCTAACGGTGCCGGCAAGACCACACTCCTCAAGATTCTGGCCGGGGTGCTGCCTTTTGAAAAGGGCGAGCGCATACTGGGCCATAACGTTGCCACGGCGTATTTCGCCCAGTACTATATCGAGCTGCTCAATCCGGAAAACTCCATCATTGATGAGCTGTGGCAGGTAGCCCCGGACGAACCGGAACAGAAGCTGAGGGGGCTTCTGGGGGCATTTTTATTCAGCGGTGAAGACGTTCTTAAAAAAATTTCGGTCCTCTCAGGTGGAGAAAAGACCCGTCTGGCCATTGCCAAGATGCTGACGAAACCGGCTAATTTTATACTTATGGATGAGCCTACCAACCACCTCGATATTCCTTCAAGAGAAATACTTACCGACGCTCTGGAGGCTTATACCGGCACGATTTGTTTTATCACCCATGACAGGACATTGATTCGGGAGATTGCCAATAAAATCATCGAAATTAGAGATGGCAAACTTCAGATTTTCCCGGGGAATTATGATGATTATCTCTATAAAAAAGAGCCCCCGGTAAACGTTGTTCCCGAAACTCTGAGAGCGATTAAAGAAAATACCCCGGCTGGCGTTTCGTTAAAAATCAAGCAGCGCCAGCGTAAGATAATTGAAGGAAACCTGAGAAACAATCATTTCCGGGAGTTAACGCCGGTTAAAAACCGCATCGCCGAAATAGAAAGAGAGGTAGCGAGACATACCAGACGAGTCGCCGAAATAGAAGCGCTGTTTGCCGACCCTAATCATTATAAAGACAGCCTGAAAGTCGTTGAAACTAACCAGGAATACCAGACAATCAAGAAATCTATCCGCTCGCTTACCGGCGAATGGGATAAACTCACGGCTGAAGCAGAAAAAATAGAGCGGGAGTTCCAGGAAGCCATGAATAATATCGAGGTCTAAACAGGAATAAAAGCCAGGCCTTCGTTTTTTCTTTCTTTATCTTGATGTCGATTGACGCGAAAGTAATTTGTATATAGAATTCAAGCGATTATTCCCGAGGAAAGATATATTCAATTAATTGTTTGAGGGGGACATAATGAACGTGAGGAAACTCTTCGACCTCGACGGTCGTAAAGCCCTGATAACCGGCGCCGGACGCGGCATCGGGCGCGTGATAGCTCTGGCCCTGGCTGACGCCGGATGTGATATAGCGATACTAGAGATAAATATGGACGATGCCAGAAAAGTCGTTGAGGAAATCAGAGCCCTCGGTAAAAGAGCCATTGCGTTTAAAGCGGATGTTACCAGCAAGACAGATGTAGAGAGTGCCTTCGCCGCCGCGGCCAGAGAGTTGGGCAGTCTGGACATTTGTGTCAATAATGCGGGTGTCTGCATCCACGAAGCGGCAGAAGATACCCCTGAGAAAAACTATGATTACGTCGTTGATACCAATCTTAAAGGGGTATTTCTTTGCTGCCAGGCGGCGGCTAAAATTATGATACCGCAGAGAAAAGGAAGCATCATCAATATTGCCTCAATGTCCGGCACGGTGGCCAACTACCCCCAGAAACAGGCGCATTATAATGCCTCCAAGGCGGGAGTTATCCTTTTGACAAAATGTCTCGCCGTGGAATGGGCGCCACACGGCGTCCGCGTCAACTCTCTCAGCCCGGGCTATACCCGCACCGAGATGACCATGATGGCTGAGAAGCTCGTGCCACAGTGGGAAGCGCTCATCCCTATGGGAAGAATAGCTAAGCCTGAGGAACTCGTCGGCGCCGTTATATACCTTGCTTCCGATGCGTCAAGCTTTACGACAGGAAGCGACATTGTCGTCGATGGCGGGTACACGGCGCGTTAGCAGGTGATGTTATCATGAAATCGATTCCGTCTGATGTATTCGGGGGCATCGAAGCCGGGGGAACAAAGTTCACCTGTGCTATCGGCACTGGACAGGACGATATCAGGGCCAGGGCTCAATTCGCAACGACCACACCCGAAGAAACTCTCGGAAAAGTAATCGGTTTTTTCAAACTGGAGATGAAGAAAGAGCCGCTGGCGGCTATAGGTATTGCCTCTTTCGGACCGCTCGACCTGAATCAAAAATCACCGACCTGCGGCTGCATCACCGCCACGCCTAAACCGGGGTGGGCTTATACCAACGTTGTCAAAGGTATCCGGGACGCCCTTAATATTCCTGTTTCCCTGGACACCGATGTTAACGGTGCCGCCCTGGGGGAGCAGACATGGGGTGTCGCCCGGGGTCTGCATACTTTTATTTATCTTACCGTGGGCACGGGAATCGGTGGCGGCGGTATCATCAATGGACAAATTATGCAAGGTTTGATTCACCCCGAGATGGGGCATATCAGAATCCCTCACGACTATAAAGCAGACCCTTTCCCCGGCTCCTGTCCTTTCCACGGAGATTGCCTGGAAGGACTCGCTTCCGGAACAGCGCTGGCAAAGCGATGGGGCAAGCCGCCCGAGGATATACCCCCGGACCACCCTGCCTGGGAACTGGAAGCCGACTACCTCGCCAGCGGGATAGTAAATTTTATCTGCACGCTTTCCCCGCAAAGAATTATCATGGGCGGCGGTATCATGAAAAAGCAGGGTCTACTGGCTGAGGTACGCAATAGAGTAAGAAAATTAATTAATAATTATATAAACTCTCCCGAAATTATGGAGAATATCGAAAATTACATTGTCCCACCGGCGCTCGGCGATCTTTCCGGGGTGCTGGGGGCGATAGCGTTAGCGCAACAGAATAAGTGCGGTAGAATGTGAGCAAAACCGATTGACTTACTTTGATTTCTTCATCTCGTCTTTAATGACGTGCTCTTCCACAATCCACATCTTGGGCGGACCCATATCGGCGATTTTTGCCCAGTCCTGCCCCAGGCCGAGGTCTCGCGCTTCCTTGGTTCTATTGAACTCCATGGACTTCTGGAAAGACGCAATATCGTCATACCAGGTCTCTATAATACCGTCACCCTCGTACTCATAGCCGGGCACCTCGACGAAGTGGTTCTGTATATACCTTCTCATGCCGGGAATATGCTTTGCCACCAGAGGACCATGGACATCCTTCCAGTATTTATAGAACTCCTCCCTGCTTATGCCCTGCTTTCTCTTGACAACCATGACTACCTTAATCATAATTCTTACTCCTGACTATGGAAATTCCAATCAACTATTTATCCGGTACCGAGTAGGGATGGTTGCGGATATCCGAGTAAGCAAAGCCGGTCTTGCGCCGCTCTTCCTGCTCCTCAATCCAGGTGTCCAGGCCCTTTTCCTTCATACGCTTGCCATCGGCGAGTTGGGTCACATAGCCTTGGGCAATCCCGAGAACCCGGTGGCAGGGATATTCATCGCAGAACGGGCATACTTCGATGCCCTTTTCCTGAGCGCATTTACGTATACCGCAGAAAGGCGGGCCGCAGTTGCCGGAGCGGCAACTGCAATCGGACTCCATTTCCGATAGCTTATTCAGAAACGCCCAGAACTCGTTAAAATTAGCTTGCTCCCCACCCCAGTATTCCCACCCTTCCTTATGCATGGTCTCACGCAGGGCCCTGGCGCGCTGGGGAATGCGATTACGCTGCGCACAAAGACCGCAATACAGCCCGCAGTAGGTAACCTGCTCCAGTTTTTCCATTTATCTACCTTAACGTATCAACGTTTTATTTGAGAGCTTTCCTCCCGGTGGCGGGATTATCGAAGTGGAAGGGGCAGATAAACCCGGATGGATATAGAGTTTCCTCGGGGCCTCCAACAGGTTTCAAAGCGGGGTTCCGCTTGTAGGGACGGTCAATCCTTTGGTCGGCTCGCTTTGCCGGGTCTACGAAACTTTCCCCCCAGGGGGCATGGAAAGTCATGCACCAGTGGACTTTCTTGAGCCTCCATATGTCATTTTGTTTGATATAATCGACTTCATATACCCCGTTCATCCACCCCGGATTGATTTTCCCTCCCGGTGCCGGGAACGCATTAGCCCCGAAGCCGTACCATCTTCCCTTGGCCGTTTTGCCGTCCGGGTCAACATGGACAATACCGGAGAGTTGCATCACCTGGTGGAGAAACTCACCGTTTTCTGCTTTCCTAACTTCGATGTCTTTCCTGCCGTGGTGGAAGAAATCCCGGATGTTTTCCTTCCCGACGTAATGACCGGCGGCCACCAGCAGAGAGGTATCGGGGCCATCGGCGAAACAGTCGATAATGTCCTCGGCCATCCAGTGTTCCAGGTAATAACCGTACGCCCTTTGCAGTTTTTTTATCTCCTCGATGTCTTCCAGTGTCCTGATTTTGTTTTCCAGGGTTTTAACTTTGGCTTCCAGTTCCTCAATTTTCATAATTAATCCTTTCTCAATACTATTTATTTCCTGTTGCAGTCGTTTCACGACACATTAATTACTATAAGATGATATTCACCGACCTTGCTTCTTGTCAAATTACCCATTAATATAGCCTATAAGTATCTGATGCTTAATTACCTCCACATCGTATTACTATTGTCGGATTGCCTGATTATTACCACTGGCGTGTCATCAAATAGGGGGTACCCAGTTAATACGAGAGGCTAATAATGATTATTTAAGCAATACAAACCTGACAAAATAACGGCGACCTCTGACAAGGCCGCCGATGGGAAGGACAAAACAGAAAACCGAGCGTTGCAGCCAGTTACTGCCGCCTTCCTGCGTTTATTATGAAGTGAATGGTAATGGCTGTCAATAGATAAAGGAGATAAAAATGAAGCGAATTATTGTAATAATAGTATCAGTAGCGGTAATTATCGCCTCCATCTTTAGTGTCCTGCCAGCCATAGCGGGTGAATCACATGATAATACCATCGCTGGTAATTATCTCTCGGTTCAACCGTTTTACTCTCCTAAAGCTCTCTCCGTAAACTCAATTTCCGAACATAACACTAATTCCTATATACAACAAGCCGGGAAACCCTTAACATTTAGCCTTTTAGCAATCGACCCCGATGATAACCCCCTGGTTTACTCAGCCTCCAACCTGCCGCCAGGATCAACTTTCGACCCCCAGACCAGAGCCTTCTCATGGACGCCTAGCGCTGCTCAACGTGGCATTTACCCTGGCATCCACTTCGAAGTATCCGATGGTGAATTGACCGACTTCGAGGATATCACTATTACCGTCGGCGTAACTGAACAGGCTGTCTTCTCGGTAAGCTCTTTAAGGATAAATCCGACAAAAACCAATGTTGGTAAAAAGGTAAACATCCGTGTTATTGTCACCAATAGTGGCAATGTTGCCGGTACTTATGAAGTAATTTTAAGTATAAATGGCGCTATCGAAGACAGACAAACAGTGACCTTAGCGACGGGTGCTACTCAGGAAGTGAAATTTTACACAGTTAAGAATATTCCCGGTACCTATAAAATAGATATAAACGGACTTTCTGGTTCATTCGTCGTCGTGAAACAGGCAAGGGTCTCTTAAAACAGGTGAATTCAGGTCATTTATCCTGGTTATATTCTCATATATTATTTAATGGATGATTAACATCCATTGAATACCCGTCCACTCTCATAAAAAGTATTATCGGGTGGACTTAAACCGCGTACCAAAAGCGCTTGAAAGCCAATCTCCATCAATCTTAAAATATCCCCCAATTGGAAATCAGGCAAAGACGTTTCTTTTATGAAATTACATAATGTAGAAGCGTTTTTAATTTTCATTGTTCCGAAGGATTAAATTGATTCAAATACTTACTTCGGGGTAAAATAGGCGTACTTGATAATATATGTTTGCCAGGAAATAGTGATTGAACGTATCAGGAAGCAGTAAAGCCGGTTCCACAGTCTTCGGACTCAGAATGCTCGGTTCCTTACGGAACTCTTCGTATCGTCTTTACTTCTTTGGCACTATCGCTCATTTTGCGTCGATGAGCATGCAGATAGTAACCGGGCCTCTTCTTATTTACCGTCTTACCGATTCGCCGGCCCTGCTGGGAACCATGTCCCTGGTCGGCGCTGCCCCCATGATTGCCATATCCGTGTTCGGTGGCGCTTTTGCCGACAGAATGCAGAAAAAAAAGATACTCGTCACCGGTATGCTTTGTTCTTCAGTGGTAGCATTAGGTATCGCCCTATCTCTGGCTACCGGTCAACTCAGCCGGGAAAACGCCGGTTCGTGGTGGATTCTGATGGTCGCCTCGGTATGCCAGGGGACAATCATGGGTTTAATGATGCCCGCGCTCCAGGCGATAATCCCGGAAATCGTCAGCCGGGAGCAGTTAATGAATGCCGTAGCCTTAAACACACTGGGCATGAATCTCCTGAATCTGACGGCTCCCGGCATAGCCGGCTTCATGATTGATGCTTTCGATTTTAAAGCTGTTTACTTTACCATGACCGGTTGTTACATCTGTGCAGCGCTCTTTATCATGTCCATACCTGGTAAGAGCCGGATAATAGCTCGCGGCAGCAATATTCTGGCGGATATTCAGAAGGGTTTTCAATATATTCGCAAGGATTCTCTAATCCTGTTCATTCTGGCTTTTACTTTGGTAGTCGTGGTGTTATCGATGCCTTATCAGCAGTTACTGCCCATCTTCGTAGATGATATTCTGAAAGTTGGCGCCACGGGGATGGGTGTACTCATGAGCGTTTCCGGTGCCGGGGCATTGGTCGGCTCCATTATTTTAGCTACTTTACCTAACAAAAAGCGCGGGATTATGCTACTGGCGAGTGGTATCATAGCTGGTATAGCTCTAGTTGTTTTTTCTTTTTCGTCCCAATGGACCCTCTCATTAGCTTTTATATTTTTCGTCGGACTGGGTCAAACCTTTCGCATGACAATAGGGAGCACTTTGCTCCAGGCTTACACGGAAGGCGCATATATGGGACGAGTAATGAGTATTCTCAATATGCAATGGGGTTTCATGAGTTTATGCACCTTCATAGCTGGAATGTTGGCCGAAATAGTTCCCGTCCAGTGGGTACTCGGAAGTTTGGCCATACTGCTGAGTATCCTTTCAATCTTATCTCTGGTCTTTGTTCCCAGTATTAGAAAGATAGACTAGGCTGGAATACTCTTTTTACAGGATATATAAGGAGGTAGAATTATGATTAAGTCGATTGTGGTTGCCTATAGAAAGGCGGGAATGACCCGCGAGGAGTACAACAAATACTGGCTGGAAAAGCACGCCCCTTTAGCCGCCAGACTCATCCCCGGAGTGAGGAGATACGTGCAAAATCACCTGGTAACCATTCCGGGGATGGAATACGAGGGTGACGGAATCGTCGAGATGTGGTATGACGACATCGAGGCCTGGCAGAAGTCTATAAAATACATCAGGTCCCCCGAAGCTAAAGTGCTGGCTGAAGACGCGGCAAACTTCTGCGACTTGCGTAGCGGCAAGTCCTGGATTGTGGAAGAACACATCATCAAGTAACACGTATATAGCTTTAAAAGAATATAACGGATGTTTTCTTTCGTGGAATATTATAAAGGAGTAACTATAATGCCGGATAAATTAATCATACAGATAGTAGCCGCTGAAAGTACCCCTGAGAAGGAAGCCGAATTCAACCGCTGGTACACCGATGAGCATGTCCCCATGCTGTTAGGTTTCAAAGGCCTCAAACAGGCAAGCCGCTATCGGCGTCTCGGTGATGATGCCCAGAGCGCTAAATTCCTGACAATTTACGAGTTTGAGAGTAAAGAGGCTATGGATGCTTTCCCCAAAAGTCCCGCATTCGCCGCTGCTATAAAGGATTACGAGAATAAAAAGGAAGAGGTCGGGTTCAACTTGAAATGGGCGACCTCTTATGAGCTAATCAAGTCCTGGAAAAGATAGCACCAGACGTTTAGAATACTTTAACTCGAATTAATTTCAAAAAGGAGAGATTAATGGCGTAGAAGGATTATTCGAAATATATTCTAAAGGAACCCATGGCGAAACTTTTTATTCGCACTGTCATTACCATGTTCAATCCAGCTTGTACCGACTATCAGTACGTGCCATATTCAACGGCCGCTTCCATAAACACGCGGAAATTATCCGGGTTCTTTGTTTCGGTAGCTGAGCAGCCGCCAGCCAGCACGTAGCCGCCTCCGGGCGCGCAGGTCTCGATAAGCCGGCGGCAGCATTCCTTAACATCCTTTGGCGTGCCCGTAACCATTAACGAGGCGGGCACATTGCCGCTTATGCAGCACCTGTCACCGATGGCTTTCTTGGCCTCAGCCATGTCAGTACGGTCGAACATCCATGATACCCACCCTTTGGGAAAATCACCATAATAGTCCAACCTTTGATTGTGAGATCCCTCGGCGAAGAGCGATACCATAATTCCCTCTTCGATTAAAGCATCGATGACCTTCTTCAAGCTCGGCCAGTAAAATCGTTCGAACTGCTTGCGGGACATAAACATGTCGTCACCCTTATGCAGAGGGAAACCGACCGTGAAGCCATTGATGGCATTCATACTTTCTATCAACCTGGCGATATGGATTTCCGTGACTACGTCAATAGCTTCGAGTAACTTCTCAGGCTGGCGGAACATATCTATGGCGATTCCCTCGGTTCCTCGAAGGTTGTCCGCGATAAGGTCGAAGGGGGCGCTGCCCATGCCGCCCCGCCCCGCCGGGAAACCGGCCGCCAGGCATTCCCGGGCGAATATCATATTTTCCTGCATTTGCTTCTCCATCTCCTCTCCCGCCGCGATAAATTTCTTAAACGCATCACGCACATCCGGGCGGATGAAGGGAAAGACAGCCACCATTGGCATACCGTTTATATTGGTCAGGTGCGGAAAATACTTCCAGGCTTCCGCGGCGCCGATGGTCCTCGGTGTCAGTACTCTAAACCCGAAGTCCCCGGGGTCGTCGATAAACCTGTCATATTCACTGGCCGCCATATACTGCTTTTCATTGAACTGGTAGGTGGTGGCATCGTCCCCCAACCCGTGGCCAGGCCAGGAGTATTGATGGTAATCCAGGATATCAAATACCTTACCGGAAAAGACCAGGCCAGGCCCCCCGAAACTGTCCATATCATCATAAAAGTCCCACATGAACTTGGTCCACGCCTCCCGGGCGGCCTTGTAATCATACATCATCGTCTTGAAATTGTAACCGGCATAATAAGCCGGATAACTTCCCAGTGGCAATGAGACGGGTACCCGGTCGGGTTTCTGACACATGCTGGCCGCCAGCTGGCGGTTCAATCTCTCTTTGTATAGTCTTTCCGCTTTAGCATCACGAAACTTGATCCCGGTGGGTGAGATATAGTCCTTTAGCCTTCGCTCCCGTTTCTCTTCCTTGGTTAATTCTGACCATTGTTTTTCCATGCTTCCTCCCTGTAATTACTTATTCAAAAATCTAATGGCCTCTTGGCGCACTGGACGGATGAATCAACTGGTGGCTATCCGCCCGACTATCTACTGGAAGTACTCGTATTAAGAGTAATGTATTACCTGGAACAACAATTGTCAATTACTTACTGCTCGGTAATACTAAATCGTCCTGCTAATCTAACACCTCCTGAGTCAGGATCTAAAATTGGCGTTTTCAATCTTACTTACCGAAACTGAGAAATTCCAGTGTAATCCCGTCCGGGTCTCGAACATAAGTAAAGGCAGCGTCTTCACCGGGCATACGTTGCAGCTTTAGAACAAATTCAAGTCCTTCTTTTTCGCAACGGTCAGCTATTTCGGGTACGTTTTTACACATCAGGCAGGTTTGAAGGTAACCAAAGTCACCCCATAAGGTATAAGACGGGATCGACCTTCCCCGCGGTTCGAGGACTTCGAAAAGCTCTACCATCCCGCTGCCTTGGCTGCTGGACAGAACGCAAGAGCGGACTTTGGTCGACTTCCCGCCTGAGACCTCATCGACCAACCCGGAAAAACTCTCATGCGGGTTAATAAACAGGGTATCAAAACCGGTATTCTTTTGATAAAAGGCTATCGATCGTTTCAAATCAGTAACACTGATGCCGATACAGATTACACCGCCAAACTTGTTCTTTCCCGGTAACCTCACCCCGGAGGCAAATTCGATAAGGTTGCCTTCGGGGTCTTTGCCATATACAAAGTTATAAGCTCCCCAGCCTGGAATCTCGGCTGACTTCGGGCTGGAACAGAAATTGACTTTATTTTTTAACTCCCCGTATACCTTTTTCACATCAGAGACAGCGATGGTCATCTTGTTAGCTCCGATATCGCCATAGCGGAAGTCCCGGCGTATGGCACGCGGAGCCGGGGTATTCATGCGGATGAACTCGACAATTATTCCGCCGGCATCCTGGGAGAGCATACTCGCCGCGAATACCGGAGTCACCCCTCGCGTTATATCGGACATAACGGCATGCGGGGCAGCCGGAGGTTCCTGTGGGCCGGTTTTGAATTCCAGGATATCTTTATAGAATGATTTCATGGCCTCCATGTTGTTAACTCCGATAGCAACATGATGGACTCCTGCTATTTCATACATAAAAAACCTCCATTTATTTCACTTTTGTAAAGAATTGAGTGCCTAGCTGCAATATAGGTTGGAAATAACCGGAATAACAGTAGTAAAAAAATAGTGGTAGCGGGTGGATTTGAACCACCGACCATGAATTCCTGAAACCACGTAAAGCTTAATGAATTTAGGCTTCTATTTTCCTTCCAGCATGCTGGATTGTAAAAAAGTCACTAGATTTACTTCCTGGTTGGTAATCTTAAGTTATATCGTCTTTGGCATTAAAGTTGAAAGCGGCATCACTATTGGCGGCAGGTCATTGATGTCATTGATAAATGTGTCAGCCAATGAATTCCAGATGACATCTTACTTAATGTACCTGCCGAACCAGCAAATAAATATTTCAGAGGACTTATTCTGTTACATCACTGAACCGCCGGAAACGTGAAAGACCTGCCCGGTGACATAACCGGTAACGTCCGATGCCAGGAAGACGACGGCATTGGCAATATCGGCCGCCGTGCCGACTCTGCCCAGGGGCATCGTCTTGGACATCATCTCCCTCATCATCTTCATCTGCTCCTCGGTGGGACGCGGCATCCCTTCCCGGAGCGCCGCGCCGAAATTGGTCGGCGCCGGTCCGGGGGCAACGCAATTCACCCGTATACCCGCTTTTGCCTCTGTCATTGCCAGTTGCTTGGTGAACACGTCTATAGCGGCCTTCGAAATGGCGTACATCCCAACACCCATGGTGTATTGGTGAGTGCTGCCCGAGCTGACGTTGACAATAACGCCATACTTCCGCTCTTTCATATGGGGCAGGACCGCCTGGCTGACTAACATCGTGCCGAAGAGGTTAAGGCTTATCTGTTTACTCCAGACTTCCTCCTTTTGCACTTCCAGGGGCGTGTTGTCCCGGTGTAAAATAGCGCCGGCAACATTGCACAGGATATCTATTTTGCCGTATTCGTCAACTACTTTTTTGACCATGGCGCCGACCTCGTCCTTGTTGGTGATATCGGCCTTGACAGCGATAGACTTGCGGCCGAGTTTTTTAATCGCTTCGGCCGTTTTTTGGACGTCGTTTAGATTAATATCGGTGACGGCAATGGTGTCACACCCCTCTTTCGCTAGGAGAAGAGCTATCTCTTTCCCGAAACCTATCTGGCTGCCAGCTCCGGTTATTAGTGCTACTTTACCTTTAAAACCCAGGTCCATCTTACCTCCTTAAATTTTGAATAAAACTATCGAAATGAAGTTTGTGTTGTTAGAATAGCAGATTTTGCTTAAGGACTCAAGGTGGTACCGGATTTCCAATACGCTAATCTGAAAAGAAATCCTTTTTAACATTGGCGATAAGGAAGTAGAACGTTGTT
>JBGPRB010000060.1:0-13681 GCA_041489355.1 Dehalococcoidia bacterium | reverse complement strand
GTCAGTTCGCACTTGTTGGTAAAGCGGGAAAAGGCTAGGCTGACACGCAACTGGTAGCCTTTCCGATCGGCGATTCGCATAATCCAGGACTCGCAAGGAGTTAAAGAGCGGTTCCCCCGGTGGGACAAGGAAACGGCCGTCGAAGACACCATCACCCTGGTGGTCACGCTTGATGCCGCAGGTTACACCGTAACCGCCGACTTCTCCGAGATAGACAGCGGTTACACCGCGGGGGATGAGACAGTCGTGGACAATGCTGATACTACCTACACTGTGACCTACGACATCTCCGCGGACAACACCATTCTCGACGAAGAATACACCATCACCGTTGCTGCCGAGGATGGTGCCGGAAACCCGGCTGATGACGCGGGCTTTACTACATCAGTCTCCGTCAGCCTGGATAATACCGACCCGGCGGTGACCGATGAAGCGTCCGACCCGGCAGTAGTCCAACCGGACACTGAAACTGACGTCACCTTCACCGCCAATGTCACCGATGAGGGGTCGGGAATAGCTACGGTCACTATTGACCTCAGTGATATAGGCGGGGACGCTGACCAGGCAATGACATATGATGATGACACCGAATTGTACACTTATGTCTTTGACAACCTGGACATTGCCGAAGATGACTACGACCTGACCATAACGGCAACTGATGTGGTTGGCAACGCAAACGATACCGCCGTCATAACCCTGCGCGTCGTCGAAGACGTTACTGACCCAGAAATCACCTCTACGGAAGTCGAGTACCCCGTCGGCTTCGAATCTGCCAAGGAAGGTGACGACGTGATAATCACCGCAGTAGTCACCGATGACATTTCCGGCGTGGATACGGTAACCATAGACGCTACCGACATCGGTCTTACTGCAACAGAGGCCATGACACTGGGCGATGATGATACCTACAGTGTCACTCTTGAGGTGGGTGATGTAGACGCGGATACCTATACTCTTACCATTACCGCCACAGATGCTGCTGACAACGCGGCTACGGCAGACGTGACCGTAGTGGTTGTCGCCGAGCTCACCGCCTATAATATTGACCTTGTCGAAGGCTGGAACCTGATTTCCACCCCGCTCATACCGGACGATTCGGATATCGATATCATCCTCGCTGACATCACTGATAACGTCAGCGTGGTATGGGCATATGTCTACGATGAGGATGGGCTTGCAGATTGGAAGGTATGGGGAAGCGGTGCGGCTGACCTCACCGAGATGGTAGACGGCCAGGGGTACTGGTTTGAGATGACCGCGGATAACACGCTCACCATCTCCGGTGTTGAATTACCCGCGCCGCCGGACGCCCCGCCCGCTTATAGCGTATACGAAGGCTGGAACCTCATCGGCTTCAAATCGGTTGATGCCAAGACAGCCACCGTCTACCTCGCAGGCGACGCATACGCCGATTTCGTGAGGATGTACGGCTATGACACCGCGGATGTTGTCTACACCAACGTACTAATTGGCGATAGTTTACAGCCGGGTCAAGGATACTGGCTGGCGGTGAGTGCTGATGGGACGATATATCCTTAACTTGGGGGGTGAATAACGATGAATCTGAATAAATTAGCCAGTCGGCTGGCAGGAGCTCTCGGGCTCCTGCTAGCCCTTAGCCTGATACTAGCTCCGGCCCCGGTAGCGGCTGTACCGCAGATATCTCACGCTTTCTACGGCACGGTCACCATGGCCGATGAGCCGGCGCCCGTAGATACGGTCATTACCGCCACAGTTGCCGGGCTGGAGTATACCACCACCGTGGACGACCAGGGGAGATACGGCTGGGACCCGATGTTTAAAATTCCCGCTGATGACCCTGCCACAGCCAGAGTTGAGGGCGCCTCTGGGGACGACTCCATTGTGTTCAAAATCGGCGACACGACCGCTGACCTGTATGACGTTGCCGCCAATGAAACGCTGGAAAGCTATCCCTTCGCTATTGGCGGCTATACCGAGCTTAACCTGAGCATAGAGGGTGCGGCGCCGCCAGGTCCAACACCACTCGTTGCGCAAGCCGGCGGCCCCTATTCCGGCCACACGGGAGTAGCTATAGCCATTTCCGGCTCGGCCAGCGGCGGCACATCACCGTATACCTATGCCTGGGACCTGGACAACGACCTTGCTTATGATGATGCCACAGGCGCTACGACTTCACATTCCTGGAGCACTGCCGGTGCCTATACCATTGGCCTCCAGGTAACCGATAACGCCACGGAGACAGATACAGATACTGCTACGGTCACTGTAACCACGCCGACCAGTGACTTAGGTGGTGGTGGAGGAGGTGGCGGAGGTACGACGTACTATATTGATAGTAAGCTATTCGGCACATACAAGAGCTTCCGGACTAATCAGGATGGCGTAGTTCAGCAGGATGTAGAGGCGACCTCCAAAGACGGCAAGCTCACCATGAAAATTCCCAAGGGTACCAAAGCCCTGGATAAGAATGGGAAAAGACTCGAAAGTCTTCAGGTAAGCATCTATGATAATCCACCACCACCACCGAAGGACTCCCACATCATCGGACTTGCCTATGACTTCGGACCTGCTGGGGCTACATTCAACCCGGGTATAACCTTCACCTGGAGCTACGACCCGGCTGCTTTGCCGGCAGGTGTAGCGGAAGAGGATTTGGTCATAGCTTACTATGATACTACCGCGGGCAAGTGGGTAGAGTCGGAGTGTGTGGTTGACACCGCGAATAACAAGATTACTGCTTCAGTCTCCCATTTCACTACCTTTACCATCATTGCCACCGTTACCCCAACTCCAACGCCGACACCAACACCGACACCAACTCCGACGCCGACGCCAACTCCGACACCAACTCCGACGCCAACACCGACACCGACACCAACTCCAACGCCGACGCCAACACCGACACCGACACCAACCCCGACGCCAACCCCGACACCGACACCAACACCAACGCCGACACCGATGCCAACAGTGGCAGCGCCTGAGGGTAAGGGCTTCAACTGGCCGTTGGTTGGAGGGATTATTGGAGGGGTGGTAGTAGTAGGATTTATAATCTTTTTCCTAGTTAGGCGAAGAGCACTAAATAGTTAGACGGCTTCAGCCTCCAGTTTTCACGGACTGGAGGCTGAACCTTTACTAATAACTATTATGGAAGAGCAATTAAACCATGATGCCGAAGCCGTCCTGGTGACAGCAGAGAAACTATCCAAGAGACATTTTAATTGTATACCGGTAGAGATAGCCTGATATCTACTCCACGGTAACGCTTTTTGCCAGGTTCCTCGGGAAATCTATAGGGCAACCACGCTCCCGGGCCACATAATAGGCAAGCAACTGCAAGGCTACCGTGTTAACCACCGGCGAAAACAAGGGATCAATCTGAGGCACGGGTATGACAAAGTCAGCCAACCCCGTCATGGCATCATCCCCTTCGCTCGCAATGGCAAGCACCGGAGAATGCCTTGCCTTTATTTCCTTAATACTAGTAATGATAGGCTCATAGGTATTGTCCTGAGCAACAATAGCCACAACGGGCGTACGGCTGCCAAGTAAAGCGAAGGGCCCGTGCTTCAACTCGCCGGCCGCATAACCCTCGGCATGAATATAGGAAATTTCCTTGAGCTTGAGGGCGCCTTCCAGGGCTATGGGGTAGTTTATCCCTTTGCCAATATAGAATATGTTATCAAAGCCAGCCAGTTTTTTGGCAAAACCGGCGATTATTTCTTCGCTATCCAGTACCTGCTGCACTTTAACCGGCAATTGCCTGAGTTCCAGAACGAGGTCGTCCAGTCTTCTAACATCGACTCTGGAATAAGGTAAAGCCAGCCAGTATAAAGCGATAAGCTGCGAGATGAAGGTCTTCGTCGCTGCCACGCTTATCTCCGGCCCCGCCCGGGTATAGACCGTTTTATCGGCGATGCGACTGGCCGTGCTGCCGACGACATTGGTGATAGTTATCACCCGGCAATCTTTTTCTTTGAGCTTTTTAATCGCTTTGAGAACGTCAAGCGTCTCGCCTGATTGGGTAATAACGATAGCCCTGTTCCCGGCGGATATATAGCCGCTATAGATGAACTCGTCAGCCAGCTCGGCTCTTACCGGCACATTAACCAGCCTTTCGATAATATACTTGCCTGCCAGGCCGGCATGATAGGAAGTCCCACAAGCCAGAATGAGCGTGTCCTCAAAGCCACCAGCTTCAGGCCCCGTAAGGTCAGCCGCCGGCTCCGCCGCCGAGATATATTCGGCAAGGGTATCCCGAATTACCTTGGGCTCCTCGTGTATTTCCTTGAGCATGAAGTGCTCGTAGCCACCCTTCTGGGCGTCTTCCACACTCCATGATATTTTATGCTCTTCACGGGCTATGCCGCTGCCATTTTGCTTTACCTTTACATTATCAGCGGTGACCACGGCGATATCCCCATCCTCCAGATAGATGACCCGGCTGGTATAGTCCAGCAGAGCCGGCACATCCGAGGCAATAAAGTTCTCGCGGTCGCCGATGCCGATAATCAGCGGGCTATCCTTTCTGGCCGCTACCAGCCTGGACTCCCCGGCCATCAGGGCAATCATAGTATAGGCGCCTTCAATGTCTCTTAGTGCCAGCTCCACGGCCCTGGTAAAATTGGCTTTATAATACTTCTCAATAAGGTGGGCTATCACCTCGGTGTCGGTCTGTGAGACCAGGGTATGTCCTTCTTCAGCCAGTTGCTCCCTCAGTTTCTGGAAATTATTGATGGTGCCGTTGTGCACCACGGCAATACGTCCGGCGCAATCGCAATGGGGGTGGGCATTTATCTGGGAAGGCTCGCCATGTGTCGCCCAGCGGGTATGCCCGATGCCTATCGTACCCTCTATAGACGGCAAAGCCTTCGTCAGGGCTTTCACTCGGACGGCATCTTTATAGACCTTAATGCTGTCATTGGATATAGCGATGCCGCAGGAATCATAGCCCCGATATTCGAGTTTGCTCAGACAGTTAAGGAGTATCGGTTGGGCCCTCTTCTGCCCGATATAGCCAACAATCCCACACATATCAAATTAAACCTTTAAAATCCGTTTAATATACCAGGCTACGGTCGGGTAAACGACCGCTTATCATCTTTAACATCTGGATTTGACAGTAGTTGCCGATGATAGCTCCCGGCTGAGCCGTGACATTACTATCTACTTTACAGTCCTCGCCCATGATAACACCTACATTTATCAACGGGCTTTCACCATTGACCCTGACCTCACTCTGTCCACCGAGGGCAGTAAAACGTCCTTTGATAACACAGCCTCTATCAATAATAGAATCACTGACGAAACAGCCGGGGCCCATGCTTACATCATTACCGATAACGCTGTTCTTAATCTGGGTAAACGAGGAAATAACCACATTATCGCCGATACTGGTAGACGGCATAATACATACGTGCGGACCGATATCACATCCGGCGCCGATAACCACAGGCCCATAGATATAAGAGCCGGCGCGGATAACGGTACCATCCCCAATCATAACCTTTCCCCTCAGCGAAACACCATCCTCGATGGTACCACCCAGACCAGCCTGAATATTCTGGAGGATGGCATTATTAAGGCCGATGATATCCCACGGATAAACCACGTCAAGCCAGGTGCCGCCGGTCTCCAGGGCTTTAATAGAATAACCCTCGGCTATCATGTTGTTCAGAGCATCGGGGATATCGAGCACAGTCTCAGTAAACTTAAAAACGTCTCTACTAAAGGCGTAAATGCCGGTATTGACCATATTACTGCCCGCTTCTTTCGGTTTCTCTACGATACCCTTTACCTCACCGTGGTCAATATTTACCACCCCGTACCTTACCGGGTCGTTCACCCTCTTTACGAGTACCGCTTCCGGTTCTATTCCTGAAAAATCGGCGATAGTAGGAGCTTCAATCAGATTATCTCCGGACAGGACCAGAAACTCATCGCCCACCTTTTCTTTAACCTGTGACAGGGCATGGGCCGTGCCCAACTGTGTCTCCTGAGTCACATAGGTGATATCAACACCAAACTGTTCACCGGAACCCATATAATCGTATACCTGCTCCTTGCGGTAGCCGACGACGAAGATAATATCGCGAATACCGTTTCGGGCTAATGACTCGACGATGAATTGAAGAATTGGTTTATCGGCTATGGAAATCATCGCTTTAGGCCTGGTAACGGTAAACGGCCTGAGCCTCTGCCCCTCACCCGCCGCTAAAATAACTGCCTGTTTCATATACCACCCCTCAAAATATCTTGGAACCCGGCAAAATCACACCGTGAGCCAGCACCCCCGGCCCGATAAAGGTATTATTACCAATCATGCTGCCGACGTTGATGGAGGCGTTTATCCCGGTTTCGACATGGTCGCCGATTATTGCCCCCAGCTTACGCCGCCGGGTGTCAATGCCGGTTATACTTATGTTCTTCTTATCCAGTCTCAGGTTGGCAATCTTGGTACCGGCACCCAGGTTACATCCCTCGCCGATGACGCTATCACCCACATAGCTAAGGTGCGGAATCTTGCTGCCCTTCATGACGATAGAGTTCTTAACTTCAACGGCAGCACCGATGTGACAGCCGTCGCCAATCGTGGTAGAGGGACGGATATAGCAGTTTGGCCCAATCTCACAGTCCTCCCCGATTATCACCGGCCCCACGATATAGGCGCCGGACTTTATCACCGTGTTTTTGCCGATAGCGACAGCGCCCTTCAACACCACGTTCTCCTCCACCACACCAAGGTTCTGCGACTCCAGCCCAGCCAGCATAGACTCATTGGCGCGCAATAAATCCCACGGATAGCTGAGGTCGAGCCAGGACTTTATCTCCTGATAGTGCAGACCCTGCCTGGTGCCCATCAGCAACTGCAACGAATCGGTTATCTCATATTCACCCCGCGGCGATTTCTCCGTCCGCGAGATAGCTTCGAATATCTCCGGAGTAAACAGGTATAAACCAGCATTCGCCATGAGGGTCGTAGGTTTCTGCGTTTTTTCATAAATATTGACGACTTTATCCTCGGACAGCTCAACCATCCCCAGTCCCCGGGGGTCTTTTACCTCGATGACACTCATGGTATTATGGCTATTTTTCATTAAACGCTTGATGTCCTGAGATCTGACCACGACATCGCCGTTGATGACCAGGAAATTACCATCTACCTCGCCTCCCACCATCCTGATAGCATCCGCCGTGCCCAACTGCTTTCTTTGTTCGGAATAAGCTATCTTAACCCCCCATTTCTCCCCATCGCCAAAGTAACTCAGCACCTGCTCGTCACAATAGCCGACAACAAAGATAAACTCCCCGATGCCAGCATCTTTGACCTCAATGAGCAAGTGCTCCAGGATGGGTTTATTGGCAACGGGTAACATCACCTTGGGCCTGTTGCTGGTAAGAGGACGCATACGGTTGCCCTCACCGGCCGCTAAAATTACTGCTTTCAAAGCGCTATCCCCCATTATCTATAGAGTCTTTGACTGCCTTGAGACAACGGTCATATAGATGCTTCGCCCTGGCTTCGGTTTTCGCCTCGGCCGTTAGCCTGATTTTAGGCTCGGTGCCAGAGGGACGAACCAGCAGCCAACCGTCATTAAAGCTTAATCTTATGCCGTCGGTATTGCTGACCGATAGCGGCTCCAGAGCCTTCAGGTTCGCTTCCAGACGCGACTTATTCATGCCGTTGCTGCCGAAATTACCACGAAGCAGCGAATAAACCGGTATAGCGTCGACCAGTTCCGAAAGCCTGTGCTGACCTGCCAGAGTCGCAATCTGCGCCGCCGCATAGATGCCATCGGGACATAGCGAGATACCAGGGAAAATCCATGCCCCCGATGTCTCGCCGCCGAAATCGCCGCCTTTTCTCAGTTCTTCGGAGACCCAGGTATCACCTATCCTCGTCCGCCTGATATTATAACCCATTTCCTCGATAGCCATAGTGGCATCCAGTGTCGTCACCACGTCTTTAGCACCCACCGCCTTTGCCAGGACCGCCAGCAGCTTATCCCCGGAGATAAACCTGCCCCGGTCATCGACCGCCATCATGCGGTCGGCATCACCATCATGAGCAATACCAACAGCGGCAGCGGACTCCCTGACCAGGCGGCACAAGTCCTGCAGATTGGCCTCATTCGGTTCGATACCGCGGGGGAAAAAACCGCTGGGATAGCAGTTCAAAGCGACCACTTCACAGCCGAGCCTTTCAAGCAGGCGCGGGGTGACTTCGGAAGCGGCACCACAGCCAGCATCCACCACGACCTTGACTTTCAATCCGGTCGGAAAGCTGGACAATATGCTTTCAATATGGTGTTCGATAGCCCCGGCATAAGCATCTCCATGCTTTACCTGCTCCCATTGGGCTACATCGAATGATTCGGCTAATATCATTTCTTCTATCCGAACCTGCTGGAGGGAATCGAAGGAAGAGCCATCGGGATTTAATAGTTTAATGCCGTTGTACTCCGGGGGATTATGGGAGGCGGTAATCATCACGCCGGCATCAAACTCACGGGTGACATAGGCAAGAGTCGGCGTGGGTGTTATGCCGGCATCGCTGCACCGGGCACCGGCCGCCAGCAGGCCGGAGATAACAGCGTGCTTCATGGCATCTCCGGAGGTCCTGGTATCCGTGCCGATTACGACATTATTATGATTCTTACCTACCGCCAGACCTACCCTGAAGGCTATGTTGAGCAGGTCTTTATTGAAAACGGTACGTATGCCGGACGAGCCAAAAAGCTTCATCTTACATTAATTTTACTACTATGGGGACAAATGTCAACCAAGAAAACCCTGATGCTTCCGAAGAAACAAATTCCCCATTTTTCCACTGTAAAAAATGTTAAAAGCGTTAAGAAATTCAGGGTTAACTTTTACCCCGGGCTTTCGGCGGGTACGATGGACTTTTCCAGCCGGGCCGTCCACCCGCGGAGCAGAACAACTCCCAGGCTCTTGCCGATGGCCTCCCTGGTGAGTCGACGGTGAATATCGTCGACGCTGGTTACAGGCTCGCTGCCGAGGGAGATAATAACATCGCCCTCTTTCAAGTCTGCACGATGGGCCGGGCTGTTCGGGGCAACATCCACCACCTGCACGCCGGAATTATGACCGAGCTGGAAATACCTGACCACCCGTACCGGGAGAGGCACAGTCTGCCCGGAAATGCCGAGGAAGCTGCGGACAACCTTGCCTTCCCTGATAAGCTGAGTGACCACCCAGCGCATGGTATTTACTGGTATGGCGAAGCAAATACCTTGGGCGTACTGAATAATGGCCGTATTAATGCCTATCACATAGCCCCGGGAGTCCACCAGGGGGCCGCCGCTATTGCCCGGATTGAGGGCCGCATCCGTCTGAATAACGTTCTCGATAAGCCTGCCGTTGCGACTGCGTAAAGAGCGTCCCAACGCGCTGATGACCCCTGCCGTCACCGTGCTCTGAAAACCGAGAGGATTGCCGACAGCGATAGCCAGCTGCCCCACCCTGAGCTTATCCGAATCGCCGAGATAAGCCATAGGCAACCCGGAGCCGGATACACGCAGCAGGGCGATGTCTGTCGCCGGGTCCTGGCCGATAATTTCAGCTGGACAGGTAGTGCCATCAGCCAGGCTCACTTCTACAGTATTGACGTCCTCAACGACATGGCTGTTGGTCACGATGTAGCCATCGGGGGTAATAATCAAGCCGGAGCCGCTGCCTTCAACTTCAGGGGGAGCCATGTTGCGGCGGGGCATCTCCTTCTTAACGCGAATATGCACTACCGCGGGACTTACCCTGGCGACAACGCCGGTCACGGCTCTCGAATAAGCATCGAGAAGCTCGGTATCTCCACCCGCGTCCGTCCCGATGGGACTTCCCGCATCCACGGTAGGAGAGTTATTAATAAACTCAAGTGAATAATCCGGTGAATCTTTAATCAATATATTTAACGCCTCTACTTTAATGTTAGCGCAAAAACGAGCGGAGCGCAAAATGAATGCCTACTTAATTTTATTTTATCGTCTTTAAGTTCATTCTCTGACCTCTTCATAACCTCACCCCTTGCCCCTCTCCAGCCTGGATTATTGTAGACAAACCCAAGTTCATACTGGCTGGAGAGGGGCGAAAATATTAAGAGGGGGGCTTCGCCCCCCTCTCTAAAACTCTTTCCCTTTTCCTACAAATACTATATTTAAGAATCATTCGTACACAGCGAGTTCTATTACGTTATCTCCCTTTGTCTGAAACTAGCACTTCGTGGCTTTAACGCCCAGATACTGTCCCACCAGCTCCATGGCGCAGTACTGCCCGCACATGCTGCAGGCCGACCCCGTGGAAGCACGTTGCCGGTGAATCCGATTGAAACTTTCCGGGTCCAGGGACAGCCTGGCTTGTTCGTCCCAGTCGAGTCGCTTCCGCGCCAAAGACATTTGTTTATCCCTTTCGGCAGCTCCTTTAACGCCTTTTACAATATCGGCGGCATGGGCAGCAATGCGCGAGGCGATGACGCCTTCCCGGACATCGTTAATATCGGGGATGGCAAGGTGCTCGGACGGCGTTACGTAGCAGAGGAAGTCGGCGCCGGCCATGGCGGCAATAGCGCCGCCGATAGCGCTGGTGATATGGTCATGCCCGGCGGCAATATCGGTCACCAACGGGCCCAGCACATAGAATGGGGCGCCCTTGCAAATAGCCTTCTGCAGGCGGACATTGGTCTCGACCTGATCCAGGGGTATGTGACCCGGCCCTTCTACCATGACCTGAACGCCGGCGTCCTGCGCCCTCTGCACCAGTTCTCCAAGGGTGAGTAACTCCTCAACCTGAGGCCGGTCAGTGGCATCAGCCAGACTGCCGGGACGCATACCATCGCCGAGGCTCAGGGTAACATCGAACTCACGGGCGATATCCAGCAGGCGGTCATACTGCTCAAAGAGAGGGTTTTCACAATCGTTATGCAGCATCCAGCCGACCATAAAAGCACCGCCACGGGAGACGACATCCGTCACCCTCCCCTGCCGTTTGAGACGGGCAATGGCCGCCTGGGTCACACCGCAGTGCACGGTAATGAAATCGACGCCGTCACGGGCATTATCTTCAATAGCATTAAAAATATCGTCAACACTCATCTTCACGATGGCGCCATGTTTCTCTATAGCCTGTATACCCGACTGGTAAACAGGCACGGTACCTATGGGTCGAGAGCTGGCGGCGATAATCGCCCGCCGGATGGCCGGAATGTCACCGCCTGTGCTCAGGTCCATCACGGTATCGGCTCCGGCAGCAACGGCCACCTGGAGCTTCTCCAGTTCGGTATCAACATCGCCGAAATCAGAGGAAGTACCGATATTTGCATTGACCTTGGTGGACAATCCCTCGCCGACACCACAGGGCACGAGGCCGAAATGCCTGACATTGGCGGGAATCACCACCGTCCCCTTAGCCACACCCTTACGGACAGACTCCGCATCCAGCCCTTCAGTCCGAGCCACCGCCTCCATCTGAGGAGAAATATCACCCTTCCTGGCTATTTCCAACTGTGTCATATCAACCTCCCCTACAAAATAATAAAACCAAGGGCTTCGGCTGATAGCATTAGACCCCTGGTCTTACAGTAAGGCCGCTTCCCTACGCTCGCATTATCGAGGTCAGGTTCCAAGGGTCGTCCCGATATTATCGGGACTCTCAGCCTTGAGCACCCCTAGCGGATATTGTCTTTGAATTATAACAGAAATACAGTTGGAAAGCAAATGATATCGTGATTTTCTCACTAAAGTGGTTCTGTGCTAGACTATGACAGTGACGAAATATGTCGTTTTTGCTGTCACCAGCCTGTCATTCCTGCTCGTCGCCATCAGCGGTACCACTGTCTCCGTAGCCTTTCCTATCATCACCTCATCATTTAATGTTTCACTGATTTTAGCCGGCTGGGTCCTGAGCGTCAACCAGCTGGCCGCTACAGCCATCATGCCCCTGGCCGGCAAGGCCGGTGATATCTTCGGCGGCAAACTCACCTTTCTGATTTCCATAGCCGTTTTCACTATCGGTTCTCTTCTTGGCGCCATAGCCCCCAACATTGAGTTCCTCATCGCAGCCCGTTTTATTCAAGCTATCGGTCTGGGCAGTTTTCTTCCCCTGGGTACAGCCATAGTCAGCGATCAATTTCCCGATGCGAGGCAACAGGCGATAGGACTCTTCACCAGCATCATGCCTATCGGCATGATAATCGGGCCAAACATAGGAGGCTGGCTGGTTGATGCCTTCGGGTGGAGGTCTGTATTCTGGCTCAATATACCTCTCGGTGTTATCGTTTTCATTGCATCGTTTTTTCTCTTAAAACCAGGGAAAAAAGAGGAGGGGCAGCTGGACCTGGCCGGTGCCGGGCTATTTACCGGTTCGCTCTCCGCCCTTCTCATTGCTCTAAGTGATATCGGCAGTAATCCCGGCAGGTCAACATGGTTATTGCCCGGGCTGCTGTTTGCGGCGGCAATTGTCTTAATGCTTATTTTCATCCGGCGCGAAGGAAGAATCGAGAACCCTATCATTGACCTGCAACTTCTTAAAAAAAGGCCCTTCCTGGCGGCCAACATCTTTAACCTTTTATACGGCGCCTCGGTCCTGGGAATCATGTCATTCATTCCCCTTTATGCCACTTCCCTATACGGCATGTCCACCCTGGAAAGCGGCCTTATCCTGACCCCGAGGTCGGTGGGTACGATGGCTGCCTCGATAGTGACCAGTATTTCCCTGCCAAAGTGGGGGTATCGCTGGCCAATGCTATTCGGCACCGGCATCATGGTGCTCAGCCTTTTTCTGCTCGGTATCGAATTAACGGGCATAAATGTACTGGGAATTCATCTGAGTGGTACGATGATACTGTTAACGATTATGTTTCTTTCAGGCGTTGGTATGGGTGTGACTGCCCCGGCGGCTAATAACGCCTGTATCGAACTCATGCCTAACCGGATAGCCACGATAACCGGTGTGAGAGGCATGTTCCGCCAGAGCGGGAGCGCCATAAGCATTGCGGTCACTTCCCTCATTCTTCAAAATTTCAGTAGCATGAACCAGGGTTTCACCGTGGTCTATTTCGGCCTGGCCGCCATCCTGGTGATATCAGCTCCGCTTGTCTTCGCCATGCCGAAGGCTGCCGGGGCGCTATATCCGACGGAAAAAGACAGCAGGTAAATGCCTTAAGCCCTGCCTTACTTGAAAGGTAAAGTAAAGCACTCACCTGAATTGTTCAGGAAAAATTTTTCGCCGAACTCCTGCGCCAGGTAGGCCGAAGCCTCGAAGCCGGTGCAGTGCGAAACGCCCAGGTATTGCACACCCATAGCCTTCAAGTCCGCCGTTGTCTTTTCCAGGCGCTCCCGGGAAGCGTTGAGGAGGTGCGTGCCGCCGATAGCCGCATAAATCAGCTCCTTGCCAGCCAGCTTTTGAGCATGTTTCAGAGTGTTAACGATGCCGTGGTGGGCACAACCCAGAATGACCACCAGCCCGAAGTCGGTATCGATAATCAGGGCGAGGTCGTCTTTCAGTTTATCCGGCAGCATTTCACCGCTTTCCTTATCGTAGAGTCCGCTGTCAATCTCTTCATAGGCTGAGAGCATCGGAATCTCTCCGGTCGTAAAGAAACGGTCGGTAATCCGCACCGGCTTACTGGTCATATTGAACCGGGCGCCGAGATTTTCCAGCAATTCGCGGCGGAAGGGCAGCCCGC
>JBGPRB010000059.1:0-13721 GCA_041489355.1 Dehalococcoidia bacterium | reverse complement strand
TCGCCAACCTTGAAAGGAGAACGGGCTGCTGGCACTGCCCGGTAGGCTGTGAAGGCAGGCTTAAAGAAGGAAAGGGCGAGTACAAATACCCGGCCGGCACCCGCCGTGTAGAATATGAGACCCAGGCCGCCTTCGGAACGATGTGTCTCAATAATAACACGGAATCACTTAACATGATAAACCATTTATGCAACTGCTATGGACTGGATACTATCTCCAGTGGTACTACCATCGCCTTTGCCATCGAGTGCTATGAGAATGGAATTATCAACAGGAAGGACACCGACGGGATTGAGCTTACCTGGGGCAACCATCAAGCCATCGTCGCCATGACGGAAAAGATGGTGAAGGGAGAAGGCTTCGGCGCCTTACTTGCCAATGGTGTTAAGGCAGCCGCCGAGAAAATCGGCAAGGGAGCCGAAAAGTACGCCGTACATATCGGCGGGCAAGAACTGGGAATGCATGACCCGAAGTTCTATAACTTCCCGGATGCGACATCCGCGGCGCGCTATCAGATGGATGCTACCCCGGGCCGCCACACTCAAATGAATTTCGGGCCTGCCAGCTTCGCCATGCAAATTACCAATGCCACCGGTTGGTGCATGTTTAGCGACCTGGTCGGTGGTAACTCCGTCAAATACATCACGGGATTCATGAAAGCCGTGACCGGTTGGGACCGTTCCGAGGATGAGCTACTTAAAGCAGGCGAGAGGATTATCAACATGCGGCATGTCTTTAACCTGCGTGAGGGCATTAATCCTCTGGATTATAAGGTACATCCCAGGATAATAGGTCGCCCTCCGCTGAAAGAGGGACCGCTGGCGGGCGCCACTGCGAGTATCGAAGCTCAGATATACTGGGGTCTCGGCGCTCTGGACTGGAACCGGGTCACCACCAAACCCAGCCGGAAAAAGCTGCTGGAACTAAGCCTGGACGATGTCGCCAGAGAACTGTGGCCGGAGGGGCAATCCACCGGCCCGAGGTAACCCGGCTGATATAACGCGGGACATATGGCCTTAAAATGCTATTTTATATAAGGAGGTTTTAACATATTATGAGTAGTCTTACAGGCAAGGTCGCTTTTATTACCGGAGCTGCCAGCAAGAGGGGCATGGGACATGCCATCGCCCTGAGACTGGCTAAAGAAGGGGCTGATGTCGTCGTTACTGACAAGTTTACCGCCCCCAAAAGCCTTTTCCCCGGAGACGAGGGGTGGAGAGGATTAGACGCTATCGTCGCTGAAATCGAGGCCCTGGGCAGGAAAGCCCTGGCGGTGACGATGGATATTAATGTCAGCCAGGAGATTGACGCGGCCGTAGCTAAAGCAATGAAAAAATTCGGGAAGATAGACATACTGGTGCACGCTGGTGCCATTCGCGGACCGGTGGGGGTACCTGTGGTTGACCTTTCGGAGAAAGATATAAGAGCTATCATTGACGTTGACTTGGTCGGCTCTTTCTTAGTCTGTAAGGCCTTAGCTAAGGGAATGACAGCCAGGGGGGAAGGCGGTAAGATTGTTATCATCTGCTCAACCGCCGGACTGAAAGGTGTACCGGGCAGTGCCGCCTATGCCGCGGCTAAATGGGGTACTATCGGGTTGACGAAAAGCCTGGGTCTGGAGCTGGCGAAGTACAAAATAAATGTCAACGGTATTAACCCGGGTATGTTTGTTACAAACCTGAGAGACGAGTCTTTTACTAAAATGGCAGAGGCTGAGGGCATCACCTGGGAAGAAGCCAGAAAGAAGGACCAGGGGGCGTTGGCAAAAATGATACCATGGGGTCGGCTCGGCACGGCTGAAGAAATCGCTGACCTGGCCTATTTCCTGGTTTCTGACCAGTCCGGCTACATGACCGGAGAAGTAATCGTCCTCGGTGGCGGCGTCACCTAAAATACCTCCGGTTAAAAGCCCGGTGAAAAGAAATTAATGGAGGTAGAACATGGCAGCGAAAGCAATGAGCGGCTACATGGGAAAAATTCTGCGTGTTGACCTTAGTCGCGAGCAGATAAGTGAGGAGTCACCGGATGGCGTAACTCTCCGGAAATATATCGGGGGTACGGGACTGGGAGTCAAATACCTTTACGAAGAAGTGCCCCCGGGTGTGGCATGGTCTGACGCTGAAAACCGGATAATGTTCTTCGCGGGTCCTTTGAGCGGCACCAAGGTCAGTGGCTCCGGCATATTCTCGGTGGTCAGCAAGGGGCCGATGACCAATATGGCCGGAACTACCCAGGCAAACGGATATTTCGCCGCTTTCTTGAAATTCGCCGGCTTCGATGGCATTATCGTCCAGGGCAGAGCCAAAAGATGGCTCTATCTCTATGTCCATGACGGCACCGCCGAGCTTCGTGACGCCGGGCATCTCCAGGGCAAGGACACCTGGGAAACCGAAGACGCCATTAAAAAGGAGATTAACCGGCAATGCAGTGTCTATAGCATCGGTCCCGCCGGCGAAAACCTGGTCCGGTTCGCCTCCATCGTCGGTGACCATGGCCATGTGGCGGCCCACAACGGGCTGGGAGCGGTGATGGGGTCCAAGAAGCTAAAGGCAATCGTTGCCGAGCGGGGACGAAAAAGGGTCGCCGTTGCCCGTCCGGACGAACTGACCAGGTTAGCTGACGCTCTTATCGAAAGCGCCCAAAAAGCGATGCCCACTTTGTCCGCTTTTGGGACGTCCGGGGCCCTCCCCATGATGCACCGTACCGGCCAGTTGCCGGTTAAAAATTATACTACCAGTATTTTCCCTGAATCCGAGAGGTTCAGCGGAGAGTATCTGCGCACCCACTTCAAGGCAACGCCCAGCACGTGCTGGGCCTGCCGTATAAGTCATTGCCGCATGACCGAGGTCACCGAAGGCCCTTATAAGGGCTTCGTCGGCGAGGAACCCGAATATGAAGGCGTGGCCGCTATGAGCTCCGTCATCGGGCAAACCGACCCCGGAGCTACCGTGATGCTGGGCAATCAGGTCGACCGTCTGGGCATGGATATTAATGAGAGCGGCTGGATAATCGGCTGGCTTATGGAATGCTACCAGAAGGGGCTCTTGAAGAAAGATGACCTCGACGGTATCGAGATTGGCTGGGGTAATGCCGAGGCGACACTGGCAATCCTGAAGAAGATTGCCTACCGCCAGGGCAGCGGCAATCTATGGGCAGAAGGGGTGAAGCGGACTGCCGAGAAAATTGGCGGAGAAGCCTTAAACTGTGCCGTGTATACACAGAAAGGCGCTACGCCCCGTGGCCACGACCACCGGGCTCGCTGGTCGGAGATGATAGATACCTGTCTTTCCAATACCGGCACTATCGAGGTCGGCCCCGGTATGCCCATTGTCAAGGAACTGGGGATGTCACCGCCGAAAGACATGTTTGACCCTATCGAGATTTCAACGTTGAATGCGATGATAAGCGGCCGGCGCCTGTTCGAGGATTCCCTGGTCATCTGTTTCTTCTGCGGCCAGGACCTGCAAATGCTGACAGATACCTTGAGTGCGATTACAGGCTGGGACTTTACTATACAGGAGGCGATGGCGGTCGGTCGCCGAATTGTCAATCAACTACGGGTCTTTAATTTCCGGCATGGGCTGACCAAAGACATCGAGGCGCCATCCGTCCGCTATGGTTCGTCGCCTGTTGACGGCCCGGCCCAGGGCAAGTCTATTATGCCACACTGGGAAGCCCTGTGCCGTAACTATTACCAGAAAATGGGCTGGGACCCGGAAACCGGTAAACCCCTGCCCGAGACATTGGAGAAGTTGGACCTGGCATATATCATACCGGATTTGTAGGATTATTTAGCCCCATTTGAAGAAATTTGGGAACGATTAAGCTTAATATAGACGGACGAGAAATCGAGACGCAGCAGGGGAAGAGTATCCTTGAAGCATCTCTCGAAGCAGGGATTTATATTCCCTATTTATGTTATCATCCTGACCTTCCCTCTACCGGAGACTGTCGGTTATGCGTGGTAGAGGTGGAGGGGATGGATGAGCTGGCTATTTCCTGCACTACGCCAGCTGCCGACGGTATGACGGTCAGGACCAAAACAGAAAAATTAGCCGGGGCGCGCCGTCAGGCAATGGAAAAGATACTGGAAGGACATCCGGCGGACTGCGGTACCTGCATTAAGTATCTCAACTGCGAACTGCAGTCGCTCAAGCAATATATCAGCGACGAGGAATATAAAATAAAGGGGCGCGCCAGGCTGTTCGCCGTAGATACCAGCAACCCGCTTTTTACCATCGACCCTAACAAATGCGTACTGTGCCGTCGCTGCTTGAGAGCCTGTAAAGAACTGCGGGGGGTGGGGATACTCATGGAAAAAACGAAGGACGATGAGTCTTACATCGGGACGACCGACGATTTGCCGCTGGCTCAAGCCGGCTGTCGCTTCTGCGGCGCCTGCGCCGAGGTCTGCCCGACCGGGGCCATCATGGACAAGGAAGAGCTTACCAAAGGGAAAAATAGAAAGAACGCTTTAGTCCCCTGCCGATATACCTGTCCGGCGGAAATAGATGTGCCCGGATATTTGCGTTTTATCAGCGAAAAGAACTATTCTGCCGCTACGGCGGTGATAAGAGAGAAAGTGCCCTTCCCCGGGGTGCTGGGTTACGTGTGCGACCATCCTTGCGAAAATGTTTGCCGCCGGGGAGAAATAAATCAGCCGGTTTCGATTAGAGAACTCAAACGTTTCGCAGTTGAACATGATGAAAGCAGACTGTGGGAAATAAATGCGAACAAGCAACCCGCTACCGGCAAAAAGGTGGCGATAATCGGTGCCGGACCGGCGGGTCTGACAGCAGCTTATTATCTGGCCAGGCAGGGCCATGCCGTCACCGTATTTGAGGCACTGCCTCTGGCGGGAGGTATGCTGCGCTGCGGAATTCCCGAATACCGTCTTCCCAGGGATGTGCTCGATAGAGAGATAAAATACGTAGAGAATATGGGGGTGGAAATCAAGACCGGCACCCGCATCGAATCGATAGATAAGCTTCTCGAACAGGGCTATAATGGTATCATTGTGGCGATAGGAACTCACCGAGGTCAGAAGCTCTCGATTCCCGGAGTCGATAATTCCGGCGTGTTGCTGGGTGTTGATTTCTTAAAGGATATCAATCTCGGTAAAAAGGTCGGCATCGGTAAAAAGGTCCTGGTGTTGGGCGGGGGAAGCGTTGCTTTTGATTGCGCCCGCGTGGCGCGAAGACTGGGCGCGGAGCAGGTGAAGGTAGCCTGTCTTGAGTCCAGAGAGACGATGCCGGCAGCGAGTGATGAAATCGAGCAGGGTGAAGAGGAAGGCATTGCCGTTTACCCCGCCCGGACTTTCACCCGGGTTTTAAGCGAAAATGGGAAAATCACCGGCGTGGAATGCCTCGAGGTCGCGTCCTTCACTTTTGACGAAGAAAAAAATCCGCACATAGAGGTTCGTGAAAGCTCCCAGCACGTTCTTGAAGCCGATACCGTGATTTTTGCGATAGGCCAGCGGCCGGAGATACCGGAAGGCTTCGGACTCAATACTGTGGCCAGTAACCTTATCGAGGTAGACTCATATACCTATACTACGAACCGCGATGGTGTCTTTGCCGCTGGTGATACAGTGAATGGAACTTCTTCCGTCATCAAAGCCATCGCTTCCGGGAGAAAAGCCGCGATTGCCCTGGATAAATACCTGGAAGGCAGCGGCAATATCGACGAAAAACTGGCTCCTCAATCAGAGGTAAAGAAATATCTCGGTCCCTGGGATGGCTATGCTTCTCTGGAGCGATGCCAGGATTCATACGTCGCCACGGAAGAACGATTAAAGAGTTTTTGCCGGGTAGTACAGGATATGGATGGGGAAAAAGCAGAGTATGAGTCGAAGCGCTGTCTGCAATGCGATTTGAGGCTTAAGATTACCCCGGTCAAATTCTGGGGTAACTATTAAAATATTCCTGTTATAGAGTAAAATTACGATGTTTACTCACAAAAGGAGGGGCAACGATGAATAGAATACCTGCTGAAACTGATGTTATTGTGATAGGTTCCGGCGCGTCGGGCCTGGCGGCGGCATTGACCGCGGCGGAAGGCAGCGCTAAGGTTACAGTTTTTGAAAAGGAGCGTTCTTTAGGGGGCACATCTAACTTTTTCCAGGGTATCTTTGCTGTGGAAAGCGATATGCAGCGGGAAAGATACATTACCTACAGCCGGGATGAGGCTTTTAAAAATATTATGGAATTCAGCCACTGGATGGCTAATCCGAGGCTGGTCAGGGCTATCGTGAACGAGTCAGCCGCTACCATTGCTTGGCTCCAGAAGCAGGGGGTTGAGTTCAGCGATGCGACGATAAACATGCCGGATTGCCCCCGGACGTACCATGTGGTCAGAGGGAGGGGGGAAGCGGTAATTAAAGCGCTCACCACGCGAGCCAAAGAAAAAGGGGTTGACATAAGGCTTGCCACACCGGTGAAGAGAATCATAAAACAAGGCGACCGTATCAAAGGTGTGATAGCAGAAGTGGATGGAGAGGAAATACAGGTGGGCGCTAAGGCGGTTATCATTGCCAGCGGAGGATACGCCAACAACAAAGAGTGGATTAAGAAGTATACGGGGTTTGACCTGGGAGTCAATTTAGTCCCCATCGGCAATGTCGATAAAATGGGAGACGGCATCCGCATGGCCTGGGAAGCCGGGGCGGCTGAAGAGGGGAAAAGCCTCCTGGAGCTATACCGGGTTGGGCCTATAGGGCCGGAATTCGCCTTGGGAAGCCAGATAGAGTTTGCGGTTACACAGCCAGACCTCTGGGTCAGTCCGCGGGGGGAGCGGTTCTGTGATGAGACTGTTGCCTTTTACGATTCCTCGGTAGGCAACGCTAATGCCAGATTCAAAGAAGGCTATACCTACAGCATATTCGATGAATCGATAATACGGCGTATGATAGAGAGGGGAATCGATAAGAACGTGGCGATAGACAGTCCCCCGGGAAGTCGGCCTGTAAGCATTGAAAGAGAACTAAAAGCCGCCCTGGAAAGGGGAAACACGGATATATTCGAGGCAGACTCCGTGGAAGAACTGGCCATGAAAATGGGTGTCAGCCCGGCGGTGTTAAAGGCAACTATCGATGAATATAACACATTTTGCGAGAACGGTTATGACGAGCTTTTTGTCAAGGACAGAAAATATCTCTGGCCAATCAAAGGCCCGAAGTTTTATGCGGTAAAAGGCCGGACCGTCTTTCTGGGGACGATGGGAGGGATTAAAATCAATGGAAAAACCGAGGTGGTGGATAAAAAGGAAATGGTTATCCCGGGACTGTACGCGGCCGGGTTCGACGCCGGAGGAATGTATGGAGACAGTTACCCCATCAAGACTTCTTCGGGTCTGGCGTCAGCCTTCGCTTTGAATTCAGGCCGTATTGCCGGAAAAAATGCTTTAAAATACCTCGGGAAATAGACTGGTCTCCTGATGGGCTAAAAAAGAAACAACAGCGCCACGAAGTCGGAGCATTGCCTGAGCCATCTCTGACATCTAAGTAATAGACGTCATTGTAATAAGTCCATACTTGAGAGGCTGGGTAAGTCTGACTGCCGTAGTATACATAACTAAATTTGTCAAGCGTACATGGTATGAATTAGGTTAGAATTTGGTAAGAAACAAATACGGAACAGCACATGCGGACTGGTTATTCTTTAGAGTCGTTACAGACCTCGGTAACTCCCCGGTAACGAGAGTAACAGCCTTCAATTAAAGTAGCTTGGTGACCTTTTCAGGTTCAACGACCGATGCTTTTCAAGACAAATATCAGGTCTGGAAAATCCCTCAAGTCTCGATGGTGGGCGATAAAGGACGATAGGTGGAACCTTTGAGTTGTCTTTAAGATTAACCTGATAATTCGGGGCTTCCACGCTTTTTTCACGCCTGAATACCGGAGGGAGTTGCCGTTTCGGTCATCCTGTAAAAACGCGGCTGACCGTTACATACTCCCTCCCGGTATCCGTTTTATCCGATTTCCCGTATCATTACGAGGCAAGCGAAGCATCCCCTGAAGCGTTCGAGGGAGATTGCTTCACCGTCAGGTTTATCGCCATGACACAATCATATTATCTACCGCGGTATTTTTCGATACCTTTACCGATGGGATAGGACATCATGTAGAATATCTGTTTGGTGATATTGCGGATTATCATCGGGCCTTGCTTCACGTTAGGGGGGATATACGCCCCAAAGCTTTTATTGATAATATGCTTCTCGCCGCCGATCCAGAGCTCGACTTCAGCACACAGGTCGGTGATGTCATCGTAGTTCATAGCATTGAAAACGATGGAGGTGCCATACGCTAAGGTATGCTCGTCAATCATCAGTTGGCCTGCTTTTGACTTATCGCCGGGCAGGAGCCACCGCGTGTCACAGCCGAACTCGGCATCGGGAATTATTTTTTCGTCGATGTAAGCCATGCCGCGCCAGTACCTGGGGTCGGTGTCGCGTATGTAAGCAGGCCTCTTGTTCGGTTTGTAACCGTAGACGAAGTATTTCGCGTTTCTAAATTCACCCGGTTTCGTTGCTTTTTTTTGAGGCTCAGGTTTTTTCGTGCTCTTTTCTTCGGCGGGATGGTCTTTTTCTCTGGTGTATACTCCGGGTCCGGATGTCCAGTGGCACACAGTCCTGGTCGTGACCTTGCCGCCGGTACCCCTCGTGGGCATGTGTATCATGCCAGCCGGGATGTAAGCCACCCAGCTTTTGTCCAGGGGGATTGTTTCGTCTTCCATTATCATCCCCATTGAGTTGGTGTCTTCCGGGTGGTCCGGGTCGGTGCCCCACCAGGAGAGCAGTTCAGGGAAGTCATGGGCGTGGGGGAACATCGGCGTGGGGTTTGAAGTCCGCTTCGCCAGCTCGGCCCAGGATATCTGGTTCGGGTAGGAAGGGGGCCATATCCAGGTGGATTCGCCGTAATATGCGCCCGGGATGACCTCGTCGTCAATCCACAAGACATGCTCCATGCTCATGCGTTTACCCTCAGCCGCGAGCTTATCCCTTGCTTCCGGGGTGGGGCCGGGCAACATGTGCCTTTTTTTGAGTTCCGTGCAAATATACTTGTCGTATTTGGCCATTTTCCTTTCTATTACCTCCTTTGCTCGATAGTGGGCGGTAGCTCCCATAGAATCGGGGCGAACCTCTGACCCACTGCGTATAAGACACTCTTGATAAAAGGAGGGGGTCTCCTACCTCCTTTCTGGATTTCATTATATTTATATTTTCATTAACCGTCAAGGATCGAAGCTTTACCCCATTATATTTAGAAGAGTGCTAGAATATAGATAATCGTAGACTGAATCGAAGGAGATATTCGTATGGGTTGGGAATATAAAATTGTCCAAGGACCGAAGGAAAGGCACCTTAACAGGATAATTACTGAAGAGGAGCTTAGTAAGTTTGATAAAGAACAGTGGGAGCTGGTGACAGCATTTACAACAAAGGGGGGAATCATTGGTACGGGCACGCAAGAACAAGAAAGAATATATTACATGTTCCGTCGTGCTAAAAAATGAGATTTTTGGATAATTGGTGAATTAATAAATTCCTCTAAAATTTACGCTTCACTTCTTTATTAGAATTAACGATATGCAAGTATGTTTGTGCCCCGAGCTAACACCCTTTGTTTATAAGTCTTAGAACGCTTACAGTCTTTTGGTAGTCATCTTGTGTGTTAAAACATACACTGTCTTCGGCATGCTGGGTATCTCTAGGAAAACAATTTATCCCTGATGGCTTTCTACCGACTAGTGCCCTGGCCTTGGCTTCTTCTACCCAAATTTTTCTCGTTGCTACCCAGAAAAAATCACTGTCTTCTTTGTGGACCCAGGCGAAAACACCCATTTCGCCGTGGATATCGGAATTGAATTTGTTCAGGCTATAAGTACGCTCATTCGCCTTCGAGTAATGACAACCGATGTCTCCGGCGAGTTTTTTAATAAAGTCCTCATCCTGTTCGCCGAATTCCATGGTTCTTCTTGGTTTTTTTACTAACATAAAAACCCCCCTTTACAGTGTATCCCGACTGTCTTTGATGTGCAGGGGCCGGGTACTTCCAGCCCATGCACATTTCACTTGACGAGAGCAAGTTTATCGACTTACTCTTACTTTACGGTAGCAATCGCTACAATAAACCGGTCTACCCTGACGGGGTTCGAAGGGTACTGAAGTTGCCTTACCACAATCGGCGCATACAGCCGGGAACATTTGACGCCCGGGTGTATAGCTGTAGCTGCCATTTCCATAGCTGTTACCGCCGTTTCCGTAGCGCTCTGACTTCCTCGCCTGACGGCATTCGGGGCAGCGCTTAGGCTCGTTAGTATAGCCTCGCGATTGGAATTGCTCCTGTTCCTCAGCGCCAAACGTGAAAGTGTTACCGCAATCGGAACAGGTGAGGGTCTTGTCCTGAAAACTCATTAGATGGCCTCCTCTCTTAAAAATTTAGTTAGAGCTTGGGCCATTCAATACTTGATATAAATCTGAAGGGATTCTAAGAAGCTTGTCTTAGCCTAAACTTGAACTATGAATATATTATACACTATCGGAAATCATTAAGCAAATTATGGTATGATGAGGATAATAATTAAGCATTTTCCCGGGAACATTGTAAGTTTTATAATGAACTAATCCGCCAAATAGCGAAACAATATTCTAAGGGAGGTGTGAAATGGCAGAAGAACTGGCCAATCGGAGAAAGGCTCAAGCTGAAGCCAGGAAGTTATCTGACGAGGCTGGGCTGCGAGCACAAAAGGCCTATGTTGAGGCTAAGAAGCAAGCTGGGGTAGTCCATGAAAAGGCTATGAAACTGGCTGTCGATGACCAGGCCAGGAAGGAAACGACCGCTGCTTACGAGGAGGCAGTGAAGCACGCCGAGAAAGTCCGCGACACTATTATATGGGAAGCCCAGGTCGTCTTAAACAAGTCTTGGATACAAAGTGATAAGGACTATCAGGAAACAATGACCAAATCAAAGGAGCGTCTTGATAGCGCGAAAAGGGCCTTTGATGAGGCGAAGAACCGAGCAAATATAGTCTATGAAGAGGCTAAGAAATCGGCCGATGGTAAACAGGTCAAGGCAGCTGCGAAGGTCTATGAGAAAGCCATCGCGCAGGCTGATAAAGATTATCACAAGGCAATCAAGCCCTAGCACTCGGGCGAGTCCGCATCTGCTTGACTTGGACGTATCAGATATTATATCTTCAGAGCAAAATTACGAGAGGAAGCTTGAACCTCTGACCCCCTGGGTGTAAAGCATGCGTTTTGGCTTGTGGGAGCGGTCCTCCAGGCCTTCTAATTTTCATTCTCATGACACTATTATAGTGTCACTAATCTATCTGAACGCTCAGATACTGTGCAGATCTCCTCTCAAATTGCCAATTGCACAATACGATGCATTGTGCATTTCAATCGTTCCTATGAACTATTAAAATAACCCTTGTTGTTTATCATCATTGATTTCATTGACAGAGTTTAAATGCCATGCCTATACTTTAATATAATAGACTTTGTGACAGATACAGGCTGAATCAGATTATTATCAGGTGAACCATGAAAATATTGAGTAATTTAGCATCTATCTTTCGAAGATATAGTAAAGAAATTAAGGGCGCTCGAGAACAAGCAAGTAATACTCCAGAAAAAGGCACCATCCCCCCGGCGGGTAAGTCTGAAAAGAATAGCAGTCCTGATATTGCCAGGCGAAACGACCCCGGGAAGGAAAACAAAGAAAGTAGTAATAAGGTACAGAATAAGCCAAAGACCGTAGGCGAGCTCAGGGCATCAGGTTACCGACCGGTATTGATAAGAGAAGAAATGAGACGCAATATCATATCAATGATAAAGGGGAATAAGAAAATTTTCCCCGGTATCATCGGCTTCGATGAAACTGTCATCCCCCAGGTTGAAAATGCCATAATTTCAGGGCAGGACATCATCTTTCTAGGCGAACGAGGTCAGGCTAAGTCGAGAATCATGCGTCTTCTGGTGGAACTGCTTGATGAAGAGATACCGGTAATCAAAGGCTGTGAAATCAATGATAATCCCTTTTCCCCGATATGCAAGTCATGCCGTGAGATAGTTGCCAGTGATGGCGACGCTACGGAAATCAGCTGGCTATCGCGACAGGACCGGTACGGTGAAAAGCTGGCCACGCCGGATACCACGATTGCGGACCTCATCGGCGATGTCGACCCGATTAAGGTGGCTGAGGGCAGGTACCTCTCCGATGAACTCACCATCCACTACGGCCTTATCCCGAGGACGAACCGGGGGATATTCTGCATTAATGAGCTTCCCGACCTGGCGGAAAGATTGCAGGTGGGACTATTCAACCTGATGGAGGAGAGCGATATCCAGATTAAAGGATACCGCATCAGGCTGCCGCTTGACATATTCCTGGTCGCCAGCGCTAACCCGGAAGACTATACCAGCCGGGGCAGGATTATCACGCCGCTTAAAGATAGGTTCGGCGCCCAGATCCGGACTCATTATCCAGTCACGATTAAGGATGAAGTAGCCATAGTTGAACAGGAATGGCAGCGGTTCAGCGGTGATGAGTTTGACTATTATGTGCCTGAGTATATCAAAGAGGTCATTGCCGAAATAACGCATCTGGCGCGGAAGAGTCCGGATATCGGCCAGCGCTCCGGGGTAAGCGTGAGAGTCTCTATTGCCAACCAGGAGACTGTGGTCGCTAACGCCATCAGGCGGGCCATTACACTCAGCGAAAAACTGGCGGTACCACGCATCAGCGACCTCAGTTATATCCTGGCCTCGACCACCGGCAAGGTGGAAATGGAAAGCTTTGAAGACACCGATGAGGAGAAGATTATCGGCGACCTCACCAGGAAAGCGGTACTCGGTGTCTTTAACCGCCATTATCAGCCGGGGGAGCTTGAGGACATAGTGAAGCAGTTCGACGGCGGGTTCAGTGTGGAGACCTCGGAAACGGCGAGCGCCCGGTCCTACGTGCGTAACATGAAAGAAATCAGGGGCATGGCGAAAGCCGTCAGGGTGATGACCGATTCGGAAACGCCGGAGATAGTCGCCTCGATAGTGGAGTTTATCCTCGAAGGGCTGCACCTGAATAAAAGGCTTAACAAATCAAGAGTTGAAGGCAAGACGGTTTACAGGCGTTAGGAAATGAGAAAATACCGCTATTCCGAATGGGACGGGACACAGGATATATTCGAGCCGGATGCCGAAGAGCTGATGCAGGAACTCGAACGGAATCTGATGTTCGATGGTGACCTCTCCCGAGCCCTGCGCATGATGCAGCGCGGCGGCCTCATGGACAGCCAGGGGAGACGGTTGCCCAGCCTTCAGGACCTCATTCAGCGACTACGCCGACGGCGTCAGGAACACCTGGAGAAATACAAGCTGGATTCTGTGCTGGACGAGATACGTGAGAAACTGAAAACCATTACCGGGACGGAGCAACAGGGCATAAAAACCAGGCTGGACGAAGCCCGGCAGAAAGCGGCCGATAGCCAGAATGACCTGGACCCCGAGACGCGGCAGAAACTGTTGAAGACTCTCCAGGAAAAGGCCGCTCAGAATCTTAAAAAGCTGGATAATCTTCCCTCTGATGTCGGCGGTCAGATAAAAGAGCTCAGCCAGTATGACTTTATAGACGCGGAGGCCCGGCGCCAGTTCCAGGAACTCATGGATATGCTGAAAAGAAACGCCATGTCTTCCTTCGCCCGGGAAATGACACAGAGACT
>JBGPRB010000058.1:0-13776 GCA_041489355.1 Dehalococcoidia bacterium | reverse complement strand
GTAGACGTTGTTATAATAGATACCGCCGGCCGATTACATACCAAGTTCAATCTCATGGAGGAGCTAAAGAAGGTCAGGCGCGTGGCCGCCAAGCTGGACGCCACTGCCCCTCATGAGGTCATCCTGGTGCTGGACGCCACCACCGGCCAGAACGGCCTCACTCAGGCACGATATTTCACCGAAGCGGTCGGCGTGACCGGCATCTTTATCGCCAAGCTCGACGGCACTGCCAAGGGTGGTATCGTGCTGGCTATCTGTGATGAGCTTAAAGTCCCTATCCAGCTTATCGGTGTTGGCGAAGGACTGGAAGATATGGTAACCTTTGATGCGTCAGCCTTTGTCGAGGCGTTATGCTCATAACTATCCGGAGGTAGGATGATTATTGTAGGCATAGACCCGATAGCCTTTACCATCGGACCTGTTACCGTTGGGTGGTATGGTATTATGGTGACGCTGGCAGTGATAACGCTGGTCGTGTGGGCATTATACTCAGTGAAAAATGACCCCAGGCTTTCCTACGATATCGTGATTAATACCGCCCTGGTCGGTATCCCTTCCGGGGTAATATTCTCCCGTCTGCTCCACGTTCTTGACCTGTGGAAATACTACTCTCAAAACCCCGGACAGATAATTGGCGGCGCTGGCCTGACCATCTGGGGCGCGGTACTGGGAGCGGCCCTGGGCGTCTGGATTTACAGTCGCTTTCGGAAGATATCCTTCGGCCACATGGCGGACATGCTTTCACCCGGCATCATCCTGGCGCAGGCTATCGGACGGGTGGGCTGCACCATCCTCGGTGATGATTACGGCTTCCCCACCTCGCTGCCGTGGGGTTTCGTTTACACCAGCCCGAACAGTCCGGCTAATATGGCAGTGGGTCTGACTCCCACTCACCCGGTGGTAACCTACGAGATATTTTTCAATCTCATTGTGTTTGGTATCTTACTGATGCTGCGGAAAAAGCTTCGGCCCGATGGCTCGCTCTTCCTGGTCTACCTGGCGTTTTATTCGGTCTGGCGCATCGGCAGCGATTTTCTCCGCGAGGGGACTCCCTTCCTTTTTGGCCTGCACCAGGCGCAGTTTATCGGCGTAATCGTATTAATTATTTCTCTAGTCCTGATAGTGATGCGGACACGGTGGGTGAAAAAGGAGGAGGTAGAAAGCAAGAAGCCCGCCGCTTAAATCTGGTGCCTGTTGATTATCGCCACTTTCCAGTTGTGGTTATCCACCCGTATCCCCCCGATGGCACATACCCTGATGTCATTACCCTGGTACGTTGCCGCCGAGATACTATAGATAAACTCGGCCAGTTCCTCCGGTGTGTCGGCTTCGTATTTAAGTTCCTTCAGGCCTCCGTCTACGTTGAAAGCCCCGGGATTTTCCATATTCCCGTGATACGTAGATACGCCGGTCAATGTGCCTGGTTTCGGCTTCACCTGCCAGGCGGCTGCCGGTCGGCCGTACGTTTTTATGCTGATGATATAGACAGGCTCAGTTTTGCCGCCGGGATTGGTGATAACGCCGGCAATCCTGGGTGTATTAAGGCTATCCGGCTCGGAACGGGCGCCTTCCATTATCTTTTGCAGGTAGCTTTTGATAGGCGGCGTACCTGTGTGGAAAAGAAGCTTATAGGTTTCAAAGATGGCCTCGGTCTGAATCCCGTTGCTGATAGCAGCCAGTCCGATGCCATTATCGTACCTTACCGCCGTGTAATGCTTTAACCAGTCGAACGGCTGGTTACCCAGCGGCCCCATGATAACGCTGTTTTCCACCGGCGTCGCTTTTCGCTCCCGACTCTGTGGCGAGCGGCCGGTGACTAGATAGGCGAAAGCCGGCCTTTCTTTTATCGTCAAACCGAGAAATAGTTGCCTTCCCGGATAAGGTCCGTTCGGATTTTTCATAATGGTCTCTCCTGTTAGCTGCTCTTCTTAAAGTCCAGTATATTCAGCCTGAGCTGTTTTTTCCCGCCCCAGTTGTCCACCTCCAGATTATAGACGATGTCCAGGCGCGGTGATAGCTCCGCTTGGTGATTGGCCAGCCTGAAAGCCACGCAGTCCCAGACCGTGCCTCCCTGTCTCAGCTTCATTCTCAGGTGCTCGCCGCCGTTGCCCATGGTGCGCCTTTCCAGCACCTCCACTCCCTGACTGAGGAACATGGGCACCGGGTTGCCGTTGCCGAAGGGTGCCAGCAGTTGCGTCGTCTGGTAGGTATCCCCGCCGAGGTCGTTAAGGGTAATAACGGTATCGATGTCCAGGTGGGGGCGTAGTTCGACTCCGCTCAGTTGCTCTGCGGCGACCGCGGAAAGCTCCTTCTCCAGCTGAGGCAGGTTTTTCGTGGGCATGGTGAAGCCGGCGGCCTGTGCATGACCGCCGTAGCGGGTGAAATAGCGGCTGAATTTATTAAGGGCGGTGATAAGATCGAATTCCTTTATGCTGCGGCAGCTGGCGTGACAGATTGTATCCGCGGTATGTATCACGATGGCCGGGCGGTAGAACTCCTCCGTAAGTCGACTGGCCACCAGACCGGCGATACCCATGGGGTATTCCTCATCGGCGGTTATCAGCAGGGGAGGCAGTCCCTGCGCGATGACCTGCTCCCTCGCCCTGACGAGCGTAGTATTGGTCAGTCTCTGGCGCTCCTCGTTTTTCCCGGCCAGCCATATCGCCAGTTCCTGTGCTTCCTGTGGTGATTCGGTCATGAGCAGGTTATAGCCGGTCAGGCCATCGGCAAGTCGGCCGGCGGCGTTCAGGCACGGGGCGATAACCCAGGCAATCCTGTCCGCATCGATACTGCCGGCCTCCAGTCTTGTCTGGTTTATCAGTTCTCTGATGCCTGGTCGTGGACTTGCGTTCATGTTCTTCAGGCCTTCTCTGATGAGGTAGCGGTTCTCTCCCAGCGGCGGCGACATATCGGCGATGGTGCCGATGGCTACCAGGTCTAAAACATTATTTATTTGCTCCTCCTTGCCGAGGCTCCGGAACAAGGCCTGGAGCAGCTTGAAAGCTACCCCCACCCCAGCCAGCTTGGCAAACGGGTAGACTGAGCCAGCCAGCTTGGGATTGACGACGGCAAAAGCCTCCGGGATTTCGTCCAGGGGGTTGTGGTGGTCGGTAATGACGATATCCAGCCCCATCCCCATTGCCTTTTTTACCTCCGCCGCATCGGTAATACCGCAGTCGACGGTGATGACAAGGCTGACTCCCTGCTCGTAAAGTCTTTTCAGAACGGGTGTTGTCAGCCCGTGGCCCTCCCTCTGGCGGTGGGGGATATAGGGGCTGGCTTTTCCCCCGAGGAGGGATAAACCCTGGACGAGGGCGGCCGTGGCGGTGATGCCATCGGCATCGAAGTCGCCGTAAACGCTGATGTTCTCTCCCGAAAGCAGGGCCTGGTAAACTCTGGCTACCGCTTTTTGCATGTCGGGAAGCAGGAGAGGGTCGCCCAGCAGGCTCCGGTCGCTGGCGAGAAAGGCCGGGAAATCCTCCGGCCGCGAGATGCCGCGATTATAAAGGAGCTGTACCAGTAATGGGGAATATCTGGAATTTTTATCCTTCTCCGGCAGTGCCCTTCCGCGGAAGGGTGGCAGCAGGTTCCAGCGACTGTGGCTCAAGTTTGTGCCTCGGTGTATTTCCGTAAGATAAGGACGGAATTGTGTCCGCCGAACCCGAAGGAGTTAGTCAGGGCTGTGGTAACCCTGGCCGCGCGGGCTATATTGGGTACGTAGTCTAGGTCACATGCCGGGTCGGGGTTATCGTAGTTTATCGTCGGCTGTATGATTCCCTTTAAAATCGTCATGATGCAGATGGCTGGCTCGATGGCGCCGGCGCAGCCGATAAGGTGTCCTGTCATCGACTTTGTAGAGCTGATGGGGACCTTGTAGGCGTATTCGCCGAAGACTGTCTTGATAGCCTTGGTTTCCATGGCGTCGTTCAACTGTGTGGATGTGCCGTGAGCGTTGATATAGTCGACTTCTTCGGGCTTGATGCCGCCCCTTTTCATGGCCATTTGCATCGCCTTGGCGGCGCCTTCGCCGCTTTCCAGCGGCTGTGTCACGTGAAATGAGTCGGCCGTAGCCCCGTAGCCGACGATTTCCGCCATGATGTTGGCGCCCCGGTTCAGGGCATGTTCCAGGCTCTCCAGGATAAGGACGACAGCTCCCTCGCTGATGATAAAGCCATCGCGGTCTCTATCGAAAGGACGGGAGGCTTTTTGGGGCGGGTCATTCCTCGTTGATAGAGCCTTCAGGGCATTGAAAGCGGTGATGCCGAGCGGGTTGATAATGGCTTCGGCACCGCCGGCAATCATTACCTGGGCGTCGCCGTGCTTGATATACTCGTAGGCGGCGCCTATAGCATCCGAGCCGCTGGAGCAGGCCGATGTCATGCACATGTTCGGACCTCTGACTCCCAGCGCAATCGATATCTGCGCGGCCGCGATATCTGAAATCATCATCGGCGCCAGGAACGGGCTGACTCTATCCGGCCCCTTTTCTACCAGTACCTTGGCCTGCTCGAATAGCGTGGTCAGGCCGCCGATGCCGCTCCCGATAAAGACACCGATATCGTCCTGATTGCTGCTATCGATTTTCAATCCGGATTGCTGTACCGCCTGGTAGCCGGCAGCTACCGCCAGCTGGGCGAAACGGTCCATACGGCGAACTTCTTTGCGGTTGATGTAATTGCTGGGGTCGAACCCCTTGACCTCGCCGGCGATTTTCGTCTCATGGGGTGTGGCATCGAACAACGTTATATAGTCAATGCCGGATTTGCCGGCAATGAGATTTCGCCAGGTAGTTGCCATGTCAAGGCCAAGGGGGGTCAGAGCCCCGATGCCCGTAACGACAACTCTTTGTAATTGACTGTAAATTGTAGTAACCTCCTTGTTTCTATACCTGATGGGGAATGCGAATATCCTGAGGAATTCAACTTATTTCTAACATATTTTGAGATTAATTTCAAGTCGAATGGTCATTGCGAGGAGCCCCTATGCAATCGGGACGACGAAGCAATATCGAATTAAAGCCTATATAATATCAATCGCCTTTCCCCATAAAATACTCTCATTTCCCCTAAGAGGAGTGCGAAGCGAGAAGGGGCGAAGCACCCTCTCAATATTATCCCCTCTCTGACCAGTTAGTTGTAACCATTAGCATGATATAGCAGGTCGGAGAGGGGTAAGGGGTGAGGTTAGCTCTTCAATAAAATGCAAACAAAATTTATATAATTTTGACCCTGCTATAGCGGTGACAGTATAATTTTTACAGGCCCACTTAATAAAAGCAATAATCTGTATGAATAAGAGAGAAGCAAGACCCACCGTTGCCCTGGACAGCCTCGGCTGTAAGTTGAACCAGGCGGAAATGCAGCAGCTGGCACGACAGTTGACGGCCGCCGGGTACAGGCTCGTGGAACCCACGGATAAAGCCGATATCTATATCCTGAACACCTGCACGGTAACCCATATTGCCGACCGCAAGTCGCGGCATATGCTCAGGATGGCCCGCCGCCGTAATCCCGGCGCCCGACTGGTAGCCATCGGCTGCTATGCCCAGCGTTCTCCCCAAGAGCTGGCACAGATTGAAGGAGTGGGACTTGTTATCGGTAACGACCGGAAAATGAACCTTCTCAAGCTTTTAGAGGATGCCGACAACCTGGTCAGGCCGGTGACTGGGGACTCTATGAATAAGCAGCAAGACGGCCGCACCCGCGCATTCGTCAAAGTCCAGGACGGGTGTCGTAATTTCTGCGCCTACTGTATCGTGCCTCTGGTGCGCAGTCGTGAAGAAAACGTGCCGGTGGAAAAGGTGACGGCCCTGGTCAGGGGGCTGGTGGCGAACGGCTATCAGGAGGTGGTATTGACCGGCACGGAAATCGGCGCCTATAACGGTAACGGTGTAAACCTGGAAGGACTTTTAAAGCGTATCCTTGCCGAAACGGCGGTGCCCCGCTTGAGGTTGTCCTCCCTCCAGCCTCACCAGATTTCACCCGGGCTAATTGGGCTGTGGCGCGACTCCCGTTTGTGCCCGCATTTCCACCTGTCTTTACAGAGCGGCAGCGATGCTGTGCTCAAAAGGATGAAACGACGCTACAATATCGACGACTATAGGCGTGTCGTCTCACTTATTCGGGACTTGGTGCCGGACGTGGCTATTACCACCGATGTCATCGTCGGCTTTCCCGGCGAGACCGATGCGGAGTTCCAGGAAACTCTGGACTTCTGTCGGCAGATGCAGTTTGCCCGCATTCACGTTTTCCCATTCTCATCGCGACCGGGCACGGAGGCAGCGGATATGCCGCAGCAGGTGCCCGCCGACGTTAAAAAGCAGCGTGGTCAGCAGATGCTGGCACTGGCTAAAGAGAGCGCACTGAGCTTTCGAAAGCGTTTTTTGTTTAGAACGATGAATGTCCTCTGGGAGCAGCAGTCGGGCGGCGTCTGGTCCGGCCTTACCGGCAACTATATCAAGGTATATGCCAGAAGCGATATGGACTTAACCAATCGAGTGTTACCTGTGAAACTAGCGAAGCTTTACCGGGATGGGGTGTGGGGGGAGGAAGCTTAAATTTCTCTGTAAATTATTTTTTCAGCTTCCTGGTCGGATTTACCGCTTCGCAGGGCACCTTGGTTTGGCAGAGTCCGCAGCCGGACACGCTCTTTTCGATATCATAGCCACTCTTCAACCGGTCAGGAGAATAGCCGATATCTCGTAAGTGCTGGCCGCATTTAATTTTATCGTGCCCCTCCTCTGTTATCGCACCAGCCGGGCAGCGCTCGATGCAGATGCCGCACTTCTCGTTAACGTAGAACAGGCAATTAGTATACGGCCCTTGTGCTGTCCTGGGACTGGCAGGCAGTTCCAGGCTGGTAACTACACTCCCGCAGCGGTGGGCTATACCGCGTTCGGTAATGAAGCCATCGGAAAGGCTGAATGTGCCCAGTCCGGCGGCATAGGCGATATGCCTCTCCGACCAGTTTGAGTACATCCCCTTTTCGTTGTTATATATTTTCAAGGAAGATTGCAAAGCCGGAGCCGCTGCCAGATAGCCCTTGCCCGTCAGGAGTTCCACTACATGTTTCCGCAGCGTATCATTGAATATCTCACCGTACCAGCGGGTATGCGACCATAATCGGGAGGGGACATGTGTCTGGCTGCGGTTGGACTTGCAGGTCGCTCCGGTGATGGGCAGAATCCAGCTGATTACCGAGAGGTGTTGGGGCATTTCTCTGGGAGTTTTACTATAAGCCTGAGCCAGCGCCTCGCGGGGGGTAAGGTGGGTGGCGCCGATTATAGTCTTATATTCGTTAAAAATAGGGTCATCGCCATCGGCAAACTGTACCAGTGGATCGTCGAAAATAATGTCTTTATCGGGGATAGGAATCCGGTTCTGGGGACTTTGAAACGTGAAAGACTTTATTTCATTAAGGGTTAAGTCGTTTGCATCAGTCTGTTTCTTGGTCATTGATGTTCCCCTTTACCGCTTGAACTTGTTTACATAAAGTAATAGTTTTTACGGCATCACCGGGCGGTTTTCCAGTATCTTCCGCAAGGACTCGGTCGGCATCAGGAAATCGTCCTCGGTGACGTAATATTCACCGATAATCCTCATTTTTTCCAGCAGGGTGAAGAAATTTATCACCCAGCCGATGCCCCATACCCCTGTCGTGAAAATACGGCTATCATCCGGGTTCCAGAAGGATTCCTTTAACCTCTCGATAGTGGGCAGGCGAAAGTCATAGGGGATGAAGCCTAACTTCCCGTGCCAGTGCCTTTGTTCTCGGGGTTTTTCCAGTTCCTGGCAAACTGCGGCCAGAGTAACCGTAACAATCGCTGCCTCGATTAGCCTGACAAGCCACTTGCCCATAAGCGCTCCTTTTAGTTACTGTTGATTCCTATTCCCATCACCACCGAGGTTTCAATCTGGCGCTGTGGAATATCCCAGTACTTTTTTAACAGTGTATCTTTGTCCGGCAGTAGTCTGAAGCCGTGTTTCCGATAAAAATCAGTCGCCCAGTGTGCTCCCGCCCATGTCCCCACCAGCAAGCTCGACGTGGTTGTCAGGCTTTTCAGGTGGTACAGGAGCCGGCGGCCTATTCCTTTATTCTGGTATTCAGGCAGCACATAGGCGTGGCGGATAAGGGTGACGTCTTTAATCGGTTCCATGCCCATCACGCCGACAAGCTCATTATCCGTTTCCCAGCCGTAAAAGGTCACCCGTTTCATCTCGCGTTCCAGTTCTTCCATCGGCATGTAGGGCTGGTGATAGCAATCAGAAGCGATGACGCCATCATAGGCTTTAGCGGCCTCGTTAATAATGTAGTACATCCTGTTGGTGTCTTTTGCCCGGCATCTGCGAATCATCGTCTTACATCCCTTGCTATAATCATTATACAAAAGGAAATTTGTTAATAAAAGTCTGTTAAGTGAATAAATCAGGTATTATTAAATGTTTTTATAAAAAATATATGCTATAATTGGGTATAATTCATTGATTCGCCCCTGGGTTATCAGGGGTGCTTTTTCGAGGGCTGATGCCTTGCCCGCTTTCTATTTCACCTTCTCTCCTGAAGGGGAAGTGTTTGGGTAGCAGGTAAGACCCGTAAAATCGCAGGGAGGTCTTGAAATGAGTTCGAAAATCAATCTGGAAGAGTTTGCCCGTACGGTTGAGAGAATCAGAGAGAAAGCGAAAGCTGAAAACAGGTTGCTGGATAATCCCTCCGACGATGTACTGAGGGCGCTGGTGGAAAAGGAGGAGGGCGTCGTTAAAACTATTTACAATAACTTCGTCGCCGAGAGCGAGCCGACATCGCGTTCGCAGATGTTCACCAAAAACAGCGTTGATGACTCCTTCGGTGAAGAGGAGTTGAAACTGTTAAGTCAGTGTGAGAAGGCCTTGGCTAAAGAGCGGTTGATATCTATCGACCGTATTGTGGGTAATCCGAATAGCAATACCATAGTCAGGCTTATCATCCCGGAGACGTTCGCCCACGTCGCCTATGGTGGTAAGAACCTTTTCATACCGGCCCGGAAGCCCGTAGCGAAGCCGGACTACCAGATTGTCTTTTTCGGTGATGAAGCCTGGCAGCACAACAAGTCGAAACCGCTGCCACAGAAGGATATCACGATACGACTGGCCTTTCTGGATGACGGCCGGGTCGTTAAGATTGTGCGGAATAGCAATTACATTGGAGAATATAAGAAGGGGGTGTTCGCCTCCGAGGACTGGGTAGCCAAGACAAGGCGGGGTGGCATTTTCTTGCATGCCGGCTGCCGCGAGGACTTTCTCCAGTCGTCTCACGGCGGCTACCAGCCGGTAAGGACTCTGCTCATCGCCCTGAGCGCTAACGGCAAGACCACCACTACCTGCCAGATTCTCGCCCGTAAGGGCATGGAGAGGTCGTGGTTGGTACAGGATGACGGCGGTACTCTCATGCCGGACGGCTCGTTTAACGGCTTCGAGGCCGGCGGTGTCTTCGTCAAAACGGAGGGGGTGAACCCCGGGGAGCAGGTCGAGATATTCTACGGCCTGCTGAAATCGGAAACGGTCTGTGAAAACGTCTTTGTCACTGGACAAGGCGATTTCGACTTCGAGAACTTTTCGAGGACTTCCAACGGCCGGGCGGTCGTTTTGCGGCGGGACTTTATGCACGCCAGCCCCCATATCGACATCGAAAAAATCGATAATGTTGTCCTTATTACCCGCGGGCCGATAATTCCGGCAATCTGCAAGCTGAGTCAGGAGCAGGCGGCCGCGCTGATGGTCCTGGGCCAGGCTATGGAGTCCTCGGCGGGCGACCCCACCCAGGAAGGTAAAATCAGGACCGAGTTTTTCTATGACCCCTTCGTGGCGGGCGATAGGGCGGCCCATGCCAACCGGTTCTATGATATCCTGGAGAATCTGCCCCATATAAATTACTACCTGATCAACACCGGTTCGGTCGGGGAAGGCTACCACTTCAAGGATATTACAGTCGGTCACACCATGAGCATCCTGGACTCGCTATTGCGAGGTGGACTTGAGGATTGGATGGACTCTCCCTCCGGTTTTAAAGTGCCGGCGGCCATCCGGGCGGTGGACGATATCCTGGTGCACCCGGAGAGGCTTTATTCTGAGACCGAGTTCGAGGAAAAGCAAAAAGAGCTCAACCGCATTCGCTACGAGGCAATAGAGAAGGTTGGCGGCGGCCTGAACCCCAAAGTGCGGAAGGTGTTCGGTAGGTTGTAGGTTTTAAAGGACTTTAGTTAAACCTTACCGTGCTTGGAGGGATTCGAGCCCACGACCGCCGGTTCCGAAGACTATGTATAGGTCTGGAGTTCGCGTTGCTATTTGCCGCTTTTGACTGCGTAGAAACGTCAAAGGCGCTGTAGTACCTCTTCCCTGTGGAAAGCTTCAGCCAGAGTGTAATTTTCTCCCTTAGCTGCTTCCATAGCCCGCTCCTTTAACCTCTCGTCCCACCCGTCCGGCATACCGTCTACCTGACTCTTATGACAACGCAGCGCAGCTATCTTGATGTCAAATGTGTCCGTGATGTCTACGCGATAATTGGCGTTGTCAGTCTGCCACATCAACACCTCTTGCACTTTGTGAAGCTGAAAACCCGCTTCTAAGAGGTCACGATAAGTGCCGGGGGCGAGCAGATAGGGCCAAACAACATCCATAGTTGCCTGACCGGTAGTCCGGTGGTCCAGGCTCGAAAAATAGCCTCGGAAGCGATAATAAGGGTCATTGGTTACCACAATTTCCGGACGGTACTTCAACATCAATACCAGCAGCTCTTTCCTGAATTCAGTGGTGTACTCCAGGCCCAGGTCGGGGTAACCTAAAAAAATTACCTCTTTAACTCCGAGTATTTTAGCCGCCGCCTGCTGTTCCTGCTTGCGCACCAGTGATAGCTCTTCGGGCTTTATATCAGGGTCACTGGAGGCTTTATCACCGTTAGTGCAGATAACATAGATAACATCCTTCCCTTCACGGGTCCAACGGGCAACAGTCCCACCAAGACCCATGTCATTATCAAGCGGATGCGGGGCTATTGCCATAGCATAGACTGCCTTATTATTCATAGTTAATCTCCTTTATACAATGTTCTGGTTCAACCCCACAATAGATAAAATAACGCAGTCGAAACAAAGTAGGCAGATAGTCAGCATCGGCCAGTATTTTCGAACAAAGATTAAGGCATCACGGACTTTGGGCAACTGAGGTGTCTTTTATTCCTTCTTAGCCTCGGGCTTTTTCCGTACCGCTCTCTGCTTGTCCAGCTCTGCCTCCGTTTCGGTGCCTTTGAGGTCGAAGAAGACCAGGGTATCTTTCTCTCCTTCAGAGACCAGCTTCTTGAAGGACTTCTCCGTTAGCCTGGGCGCGTAGTGGCACTGGAACATGATAGAGGGGCGGAGCTTTTTCCCGTAACGTACCGGGCCATGGACAACACCCGCTGGCATTAAAGTCAGCCTCGACTTGCCGGTGCCGGAAGAATAATGCTCCATCTCCGTACCCATCCAGTCTTCCCCCCCTTCCGACCCGGAATCCTGCGGGTTATTCCAGTCGATGCCCAGAGTCCCCATGGCTTCGGGGTTCCTGTGCGAGTGCGGGCCGTGTTCCGGCCAGGGGCCCGGGGCGATCATCAAAGCCCAGAAGTGATGGCACCCCTTGATAACGTCATCATCGACGAACACCAGGGTCTGCGGCAGCCGCCCAAATTTGTACTGCTTTTTCTCCGGGCTGAGTTCGCTGAAGAAGTACTTGCTATTTTTAGTCTCGCCCAGCGCCGCGGTCATGGCTGGCTCTTCTTTAGCCGGTGCTTCCTTCAACGCATTAGCGAGCTCCTGAATTTTCTGGTACTGCTTTTCTACCTCCTCGTCGGTCTGTGTGCCATCGAAATTAAAGAAGACCATCTTATCCCGCCTGGCTTTGGGCACCAGCTCCACACAGGGCGTTTCTGTCAGCTTGGGAGCGCGCACCGCTTGGATGAAGATGAAGGGTCTTCTCAGGTTCCTGAACCTTATGGGCCCATGTACAAGATCTGCGGGGACATACACCAGGTTGGATTCTGTGAAGACATGCCTCTCCATCTCCGGGCCGATGCACATCTCCACCTCACACCCCAGGTCCCGGATATTGTCCGGGTTCGAACTCAAGAATACCAGCAGCTCGTCGTCATTATGGGTATGGGGCCCGTGTACCGGACGGGACAGGGAAGTGACCCATGAGGCCACGAAGTGATTGCTCCCTTTGATGATATCATCGTCGGTAAACACTATCGTTTGCGGCCAGCGGGCGAATCCTCGGTATCTCTGCTCAGGGGGTAACTCACTTAGACGTAACTTAGCATATTTCTTCTCTTCCATTTTTCTTTATTCTCCTTTTTTCTCACGCTAAGAAGTTATTTATGTCTCTTCCCCTTCTTTGAAATATTTACAAAATCCTTCGCCATATGGTAACTGTAATATAGTCTTTGCCTATGAAATTGTCAACGCTTATGGCATATTGGAGAGAACGATGTGTATCCAGCTATTATGGCGTTCAATTCTAAAATTATTCATACCGTTTCCATTACGATGTAGCATTCCGCTGAAGGTGAATATCTATGTTATCCGGTTTATAAAAATAAAAAAAATGATGAAGATAATACTTGAATAAGCTTAATTCCAGTCCTTTAAAGCTGCCACGCTCTTCCCGGCAAGCCGACCGGAAGCCATCATTTCGCCGGCATTAAGGCCTCCGATGGCGTAGACGTTGCCGCAAATAGACCCCATTTCTCCGGCGCTGTATAACCTTGGAATAACCTCCTTATAGGGGTCCAATACCTGTCCGTATGCATTGCGCCGGGGTCCCCCACAGGTATTGATGCCCCCCGGATATAGAACACATGAATAAAAAGGAGGAGTTACCAGCGGTTTTAAGGATGGTACGCCTCTGCCGAATTCCGGGTCATATCCCTGCTCACAGTAACTGTTGTACTTATTGACAGTCTCCTTAAGGGCAACCGCGTCCATTGTGCCTCCGATAAGACGCCCCAGTTCTTCAATGGTGTCAGCTTTCTTAATCCAACCTTTTTCTATCTCCCGCAAGTTGTCATGGCTCCAACCTTCAGGACAACCTCCCAGTTCAGCAGGGTAGGCTTGAATACCCAGAAGATACCCTTGATTAGATGCGGAGTTAGCCGAGATAGGTCCCTGTTTCCTCACAGTTTCATCAAAGATTAGATAGGTCGGAAGATCGGCATATCCGGGCTCCTCCAAATTATAATTAGAATGCTTCAACCACCAGTTGTGGCTTTTTATATTGATGCCCTCATCGGTGTATCTCTTACCATATTTGTTAACCCAGATACCTCTGCCAAAAATTAACAGCCAGGCGGCTTTGTATTCAGGGACCCAGATATTTAAATATCCAACCATGGTATTCATATGCCAGAGGTCCGCTCCGACACGCTGAGCCATCTTGATACCATCGCCGGTATTATACGGCCAGCCAGAAAACTTAAGCGGGAAAGGCCTGAGGTAATTTGCTTTCATTTCTTCCTCGAATTCAAAGCCTCCGGTACACAGGACGACTCCCTTTTTCGCTTTGATGGCTATCTTTTTCCCATTGCTCGTCGCATAAACGCCCTTTATCTCTCTGGTCTCAGCATCTTGAATCAGTTCGGTAGCGGGGGTTGAATACAATACCTCGATACCCCTCTTGTCGAGTTGAATTTTCAACGATGCCAGAAATTGAGCACCCCATCCTTTGATAACAACATGGCCAAAGGAATTTGCTCCCGGAAATTTAGAATACCCGG
>JBGPRB010000057.1:0-13798 GCA_041489355.1 Dehalococcoidia bacterium | reverse complement strand
ATAGATACTTCTTTCCCCGGCTCACCAATTAGAGTACCTGAAACGTAACCTTTATCGGTTCTGACAATCTGCATATCATACACCTGCTTAATAAAAAATCCGTAGCTTGTTTTAGCGGCCTGATTCGGTCAATGTGGCCCCTCTTATCACCTTTGTCTCGTGTGCCGTACGGAAATATGACATTCCAAAAGAATAACCCGGTATACTTCCGGACACGATGATATGAATGTCTTCCGGGTTTACGACAGGGACCTTTCCTCCTGGTTTGAGGGATTCTTTAATCACCGGTAAGCGGTCCTTAGGAATAGCATCGTGTGGATAGAATATGTCTATATCGGGAGGTTTGGTGTTAATCCTGTCATGTATACCCTGTATTTCCTGTTCACTGAGCTCTTCGTACGGTACCTTTGTGCTCTCGTAGATGTAATCTCGTAGGCTTCGCTTGCTATTATAACCGAGACGTTGCAACATGATAGCCAATTCGGGGTGAATGACGATTATGTGTTTTCTGAGGTGAGCAGCGGGGTTAGCCACCCCAAGTTTATATTGAGCAAACGTGCCGCGGTCACGAGCCACGTCTTTTACTATATCGTTAAGTACTGACTTTACATCCCAGGGCTCGACCACTCCTCCACCATATATCCTCATACCTATACCACCCATGACCGTGGACACCGTCACGCAACTGTCTTCCGGTTGATATCCCAGGCCCACGTTAAACGTTTCCCAGGGGCTTTGCTCCATATTTTCGGCGAAAGTGTAGAAGGTATGCGATGACGGGCGGCCGATAAGTGCCATATCGATCTCTCCCGGCCACAAGTAACCTATATTTATTAGACATAATCTCACGGCGCGGCCGATGGTATTGTTAGCTCGCCAGCCGTGACCTAATAAGCCTACGCCGGAATTCATGTTAATTTCCTTGGCAATAGGCCCGCTTACCATTATCATAAGAGTGAAGGAACCTTCCGAACTCATCATGTGAGTGTAAGTACCCTCTTCAGTCAGGCATTCCATGGCTGCAATTATCACCGGCAGATACTCAGGCTTTGCCCCCGCCATCACCGCGTTAATAGCTATCTTTTCAACAGTGGCGATACCGTTTCGATAAGGTACCCGGCCTATAACTTCGTCGGGAGAACACCTAGTCCCTGTTAGCATCCACTTAACGGCCCGTTCCGTGGGAGGTATCAGGGGCAACCCATCGCCCCAGTGGTTGTCAAGGTACAACTGGTTAAATACCTCAAGGGCAGACTCATAACTCTCCACAGTGACCTTAACTGTTTCGGCAGTCTTTTTTGGGGCCTTTAGCTCCGGGTTTTTCTCCTCCGGTGCCAGGGGCCGGGTTAGGGCGTCGATAATGAGATCGATAGACGCTTTTGCAACAGGTCTAATCCTTTCCACGGACAACCGGTTCGGGTAATAATCTATGGAAGGCAGACTTACGATACGCACTGCCGGCATTCCCGCGTCCTCGGCCGACATTTTAGAAGTGTGAATAGCGTTCTCACCGATCACGAAAACGCCGGGTATACCGAGTCTTTCTAAAGCAATTACCTGCCGGCACTGAATCCATCCTCCCATCCCGTTATCGCCGACGCCGTAGATAAATGTATCCATTTCTTTTTTTGCCTTCTCCGCCGCCTCGGCATCTCCCCAGACAAGCCGAATGGTCGTCGCTGTTGGATACCTTTCTTTCAGCAGTTCCTCGACTGCGATACAGAAATTATCCCCACCTTTCTTACCATCCCAGATTATTCCGATCTTCTTGCCTGCCAGATCCTTTACGCGAGGGTTGATGAGCCCCGAAGGCGTCGGAACATCAACCACACCCTGAGGGTTTAAACACACCAATGAGACTTTTTCTTTCAATTTTTTCACCCCTTCTTGAATAAGTTTTTATTTAACAAGGCAAAAGCCATTGTTTGTGCATTATTTGTTTGATTAATTAATGATAAACACCATATTCCCTCGCCACCTCCATGAAGGCGCGAAGATTTTCAGATTTGGCTTCTGTGACCGCGGTGCCTCCGGTTAGCACATAGCCACCGCCGGGAGCACAAGTTTCTATAAGTTTACAGCAATACTCCTTGACATCTTTAACCGCCCCGAAAGCTAATAAAGAAGACGGCACGTTACCAACGATACAGCAATTTTTCCCGATTATCCGTTTAGCTTTAGCCATGTCAGTCTGGTCAAACTGCCAAGTTACCCAGCCTTTGGGGAAATCCCCGATATACTCTAACCTATTATTGTAGCGACCCTCACAAAATAGCGAAACCATGATACCTTCGTCGATAAGTGCAAGGATCAATTTTTTCAGACTCGGCCAGTAGAATTTTTCAAACTGTTTATTAGACATGAAGGTATCATCTCCCTTATGTAAGGGGAAATTCACGGTAAAAACACCCATTGCGTTAACACTGTCGATAGTACGCTGTATCATCTGTTCAAGAATCATATCAGTAGCTTCCAAGAGTTTCTCTGGGTGGCGATACATATCTATGGAGCTCCCCTGCGTCCCTCGTAGATGATCGGCGATCATGTCAAAGGGGGCAAGGGCGAGGCCACCCATGCTCATCGGAAATCCAGCCGCAACTGCGTCTCTGTTAACGGTCATAAGCTGTACCTGGAACTTTTCTAACTCTTCACCGGCTTCTATCAATTTTTTAAACGCTGTCCTCACTTCCGGTCTGGTAAAAGGATAAGCAAGCATTATAGGCATACCCATTAAAGAACTAAGTGGAGGGAAATCCTTCAATACCTCCAGGGAACCCACGACCCGTGGCGTCAATACTCTGAACCCAAAATCGGAAGGGTCCTTAAGCAAAGCATCATATTCGTCCTCATGCATTAAGACTGTTTCTACGTACTGTTGGTATCCCGCATCTTCAGGCAGGCCATGTCCCGGCCACTTAAATGATTTATAATCCAAAATATCAAGCATCCGCCCACAACTAATGCCTGCCGGTCCGAGAAAATCATCCATATCATCATAAAAATCGTTCATAAACTTAGTCCACGTCGGGCGGATAAGCGTATGGTCATACATGAGCTGTTTGAGGCTCAACCCAGCGTAGCGAATGGGAAAGTTGCCCGCCGGCACCATTACCGGAACGCGGTCCGGTTCCTCACATAGAAATGCCTTCATGAATCGGATGACTCTGTCTTTGTAAGTTTTTTGGGCTCTGGCATCGCGAAAGGTCACCCCTGGCGGCGAAAGCCATCTCTGTAACCTCTGCTCACGCTTTTGCTCTTTAGTCAACTCAGACTCTTGTTTTTTCATAAATAATTACTCCTAATCGCTTCCTAACACTCTATACGCTGAAAAATACGCCTCTTTTTACTTGTTGTTATTCAGATCGATAAATAAATATTTGAACTAATAAAGGGACTAGACCGAGTGATACAAAGGAGAGGACTTGACATTCATGAAAGTATATTATAATATTGTTTAACTAAAATCAAGTACGTATACGTATATTGGCACCAATTGTATTTTAATAGCTGGTCGGTGTCCCTTGAATAGATTTTAAAGATAAAAGCCCTACTCTTATCGAACCAGACCTAGCCTAAATTTGGGGAGGGATTAGTTTACCAGAAATATTCAACAAGATTCTTTATAAGGAGGCCGAAATGGCTTTGGAATACACCAAGTCAGAGGCAAAAAAATGGTCTAAGAAGAACCTGAAGGGGTTGGAAGTACCTATTTTCCCTTCCTTTACACCTGATCTCCAGGAACTTGATGAAGAGGGCATCAGATGGGATGTTAATCATATTATCGCCAATGGATTCACATCTGCCTTGGCCGCGCCTGAAGCCTGCGGAATGACGTTTGAAGAGCGAAAAAAATTTGTGGAAATAGTAGTTGACGAAGCCAAAGGCAAAATACATACCTCGGTAGCGGTAATGCAGGACACGGTCGAACAGGACATAGAGATGCTTAAGCACATCGAAGCAGTTGGCGGAACCTTTGCCACGCTTGGTCATCCTATACAATACTACCCCCGGTCGGTGGAGGACATCTTCCAGATGTATAAATATATGTGCGATTCTACCAACCTGGCGATAGTTTTTTATACTGGCAGACTGCATACCAGGAAATTCCACCCGAGTTATTTCCCCCCAGAGCTCCTTCCCCGGATTGCTGATATACCTAATGTTGTAGGTATGAAGATTGGCGGAGGGAGTTCCATGGCTATCACCGTCATGTCCTTCCGACTCTGCGGCGACAAAATCCTAGTCAACGACCCCATGCCCGATAGATGGTTTGTCACGATACCGGTTTACGGTCAGCAGTGGGCTGGCGCCGGGCCTTTCTATGGAATGCAAACTCCTGAAAAACCGCGCATGGTCGAAATGTTTGACCTGTTAATGAAGGGTAAAATCGATAAAGCACTAGATGTATATTGGGAGCTGGGTCCTTTAAGAGATGGTTCGGGAGGGTTGGAAAACTCCTATTTTCATACAGGTATTGTCTCTTCCTTGAGCGATAAATATACTCACTGGTGTAACGGCGGCAATGGCGGCACCGTAAGGCAGCCCACCGGCAGGATATACGATTATCAAAAAGATAGAATCAGGGCAGGTTTGAGAGCAATAGGACTGACCCCGCGCGAACCGGAAGAGGAATTCTATGTAGGCAGAGTAAATTACGCTAAAGGCGCCAGGCTAAAAAAGTACGAGCCTTGAAAGTTCTCTAAGCTTTAAATATCAATTTGATAACATCTAAGGGAGGCGAAAGGAAAATAATAAATAAGGAGTAAAAAGTATATGAAAAAATTGTTCGTCCTGTTAGTCATCCTGCTGGTCTGCGTCCCGTTGATCATCGGCTGCGCCAAGGAGGAAGCAGCGCCGACACCGGCCCCGACCCCGGCGCCTGCCCCAGCACCAACCCCTGCACCATCACCAGCGCCGTCTCCAGCCCCATCTCCAGCGCCGGCACCAAAGCCATCTCCCGCGCCCGCGCCAACCAAAGCCGCCAAGTACGGCGGCACACTGAAACTAATCTTGTGGGCCAGTCCATCGGGGACCGGTGGTTTGCCGGCAGAGATTTTCGCCAACGATTTCCTATCTTCCTTTCACATCATAGAACCACTCCTCCATGTTGACGGTAAGGGCAATATAATCCCCTGTCTGGCAGAAAGCTATAAAGTTGCCGATGACCTGAAATCTATCACCTTTAATCTCAGAAAAGGCGTCAAATTTCATGATGGGACTGATTTTAATGCTAAGGCTGCCAAGTGGAACCTAGACAATATAATCGCCAGAAAGTCTCAACCTAACTGGAATTCGGTAGATATCATTGATGACTACACGATTCGGCTTAATTTAAATCAATGGTCCAACACTATAGTAACAGGTCTTGATAGTAATGCTTCCTGGATGGTCTCGCCTACGGCTTTTGACAAAAATGGGGCGGACTGGATGAGAAATAACCCGGTGGGAACCGGACCGTTCAAGTTCGTCAGCTTCAGTCGTGATGTCAGCTACAAGGCCGTTAAAAATCCGGACTATTGGGTAAAAGGCAGACCCTATCTGGATGCAGTGGAAATTCTCTATGTAGGCGACCCGATGACACAGAAAGCTGCGCTACAGGCTGGTGAAGCGGATGTTTTACAGATCGAGCCAGCCAAGATGGCAGCCGACCTCAAGGCCATGGGATTCTCAGTGGAAGTGAATGTATCCTCCACACACTGTTTGCTGCCCGACACTGCCCATCCAGACTCGCCTTTCGCTAACCAGAAAGTGCGTGAGGCGGTTGAATACGCTCTTGACCGCGAGGCTATAGCCAGAGCCTTTAGCTACGGATTCTGGGGGGCTCCTTACCAGATACCCGCTCCGTCCACCGTGCCTTATAATCCTAACTTTACTCTGGCGCGTAAATATAACGTTGAAAAGGCAAAGCAACTCCTGGCCGAGGCGGGATTCCCCAATGGCTTTAGCGCCACTCTACTTGTGATACCCGTCGGCATCGATAGAAACATACCGGTAGCCATACAGAATAACCTGGCCGCCATAGGCATTAAATTGGAGTTGAATATTCCTGCCGCTATACCTAAGTTCTTACAGGATTCAAACACTCTTCAGAACGTTCTGGTTATGGAGCCTATCTTTGGCGGAACAAACTGGAATGGTGCTTTATCTTTTGCATTACGCCCCGGCATGACGATGATGAATTCGGTATGGTTGAGAACCCCGGAATTCATCGAATTGTATAACAAAACTCTATCTTCGCCCACTATGGACGTAAATCTTATTCGTGCCGCAACTGACTATCTGTCTAAAGAAGCTCAGATTATCCCGGTTCTCTGCGGTGGCACCGGGTACGCCTTCCTGCCTTATGTCATGAATGGGGGATGGAATGACAGGGGAGCTGGCTGGAATCCGGAGGAGATTTGGTTAGATAAGTAACACAACACTGGTCTAGAAAAGAATTAAATACGCAATTGAATTTAGTAATTTACTTCAAAGGAGTAACCACATGGAATTTACGAAATCGGAAGCCAAGCAATGGGCTAAAAAGCATTACCACGGATTAGATGGCAACGTAAGCCCCTCTTTTACTCCGGACCTGGAGCAACTGGATGAAGAAGGTATCCGGCATGACGTTAGGCTTAACATCAGCAGAGGTATGTTCAGCGTCTTTTGTCAAACAGAAGTCTGCGCCATGACCTTAGAAGAGCGCAAGAGATTCGTGGAGATAGTCTGTGACGAGGCCAAAGGCAAGGTTTTGGTTTCGATGTTTACAGGCATCAATACAATCGAAAAAGACATTGAATTGCTCAAGCACTTTGAGAAGGTCGGCGGCACCCATACCCTGCTGGGCTGGCCCGGAATGTTTTACGCGAAATCGGAGGAAGATATTTACCGCGCAACCAAGAAAGTATGCGATGCTACGAATGTATGCATTGACCTCTGGCCCAAGCCCAAGTTTGACTTCGTCCGGTTTCACCCGAGCCATTTCAACCCACAGCTAATAGAAAGGATAACCGACATACCCAACGTGGTATCTGTCAAAGCCTACTTAAGTGACGGGTTTGGTAAATGGGCCGAGGTTCAACACCGCGTTGGCGATAAAATACTGTTACAATCTGCTGAAATAGAGGAGTGGCCCATAACCGTGGCTAAATACAAGCAGCAATGGGCCGGCCCGGCCGATTACTTTATATTCGATGCGACCAGTGGAAATACTCGCATTGTAAGAATGTTCAACCTGTTTTTAAAGGGGGATTTCCTTAAGGCGATGGATTTATACTGGGAGCTTGCCCCGATAACCATAGGCGCTAGGGCCGCGATGTTTCAATCCGGAATGCATGGAGTGAAATACCTGCAATGGTTAACCGGCGGCAACGGCGGCACATACCGGCAGCCAGCCATGATGATATTTCAGCGACAGAAAGATGCGATGAGAGCAGGCGTTAAGGTTACCGGGATAACCCCGCCAGAAGATGAGGAGGAGTTCTACGTCGGTAAATTGAATTATGCTAAAGGCATGAGGCTCAAATATTAAGTATTAACTGGAAAAACATGTGAATTTGTCGTTAGTGTTCGTGACATCAGAATAGGAGTACACCCAAAAAACGCAAAGGAGGGGAAAACAAATGAAAAAGCTGCTCATCACTCTGGTAGTCCTATTGGCCAGTGCCTCGATGCTTATCAGTTGCGCCGAGACCGCGCCTGCTCCAGCACCGGCACCAACGCCCGCTCCAGCCCCAGCCCCGTCTCCAGCTCCAACACCGGCACCATCTCCAGCTCCTGCTCCAAAACCTGCGCCAACTCCAGCGCCTGCCCCGGCTCCAGCGGAAACTCCCAAGTATGGCGGCACTTTGAAAATTATTATCATCGCCGGTCCTCAGACACCCGGCGGCTGGCCGGTAAACATATTCGGCCCTGACGCAACCTCCTATCAGTTCTGCATGGAACCCCTGCTTCGCGGAGATAACAAGGGAGGTGTATCTCCCTGGCTCGCGGAATCTTATAAAGTCGCCGATGACTTAAAATCTGTTACCTTCAAACTCAAGAAAGGCATCAAATTCCAAGACGGGACCGATTTCAACGCTAAAGCTGCTAAATGGAACCTGGACAATCATATTAACGCTAAGTCATCTTATTCACAGTATTGGGCTTCAGTAGATATTATCGATGACTATACCATTAAAGTTAACTTTAAAATGTGGACGAATACCATTATAAATGGTTTTGCTGGTGTTGGTACATGGATGGTCTCGCCCACGGCTTTTGAGAAGAATGGCGTCGACTGGATGAGGAATAACCCGGTGGGGACTGGTCCCTTTAAATTCGCCAGTTTTCAGCGTGATGTCGGTTATAAGGTCGTAAAAAATCCGGACTATTGGATAAAGGGCAAGCCCTATTTAAACGCAGTGGAAGTCCTCTACGTTGCTGACACGTTAACTCAGAAAGCAGCCATGCAAGCCGGAGAGGCCGATATGCTGGAACTGGAGCCTGGCAGGATGGCAAAAGACCTGCAAAATATGGGGCTCAAAGTAAATTTCCAGATAATAACCGTCTACTGCTTCCTGCCAGACTCGGCCCATCCCGATTCTCCCTATGCTAACCAGAAAGTTCGTGAGGCAGTAGATTACGCTCTTGACCGTGAATCCTTGGCTAGAGCCTTCAGTTATGGCTATTGGGAAGCCCCTTACCAGATACCACCGCCCTCCAATGCTGCTTATAATCCCAACTTCACTCTCGCCAGAAAATACAACCCTGACAAAGCGAAGCAGCTTTTAGCCGAGGCGGGATATCCGAGTGGATTCAAGACAACGATTCTTGTAAACCCCGCGATAATAGACCGCAACATCCCCGTGGCCCTGCAGAGTAATCTTTCAGCAATAGGCATAACCGCGGAGTTATCATTCCCTGCAAATATGGGCAAGTTTATTGTTGATTCCAACTCTTTAAACAATGTTTTAGTAATACAGCCCAGTATGTCCAGTTCAAACTTTAACAATACCTTTATGTTTTTCATGGGCAAGGATTTTATGTGGAACCACAACTTCCTGCCACCACCTGAATTTCTAAAGTTGAGAGAGGCGAGTCTAACTTCGCCTGACATGGATGTCAATCTGATACGGGCGGCTACCGACCAGTTATCGAAAGAGGCGGCGGCTGTCCCTATTATGCAAGCAGGATTGGGGTGGGCTATGCAACCATATGTCATGGGCGGCGGCTTTTTTGAGGGGGCTTCCAGCAGTATTTTTAATTCAGAAGAGGCGTGGTTAAAAAAGTAACGTGATCCTGGGCTTTAACAAGAGTAGTGGTTAAAATCCTATCTACCGGGACTAGCGATCACCAAAAAATGGACTCGTTTAAAGGGGAGGAAAAAAGGCACTCCTCCCCTGAGTGTTTTAGTAACATCTAAAATGGGGAGGGTTGGTAGGGCTTAAAATCAGGCTGTATTATAACCAGGTTCAGCGTCAAAGTGTATAATTAAAATAATTAGTCAGGTGGTCAAATTTCACACTGGTAATATCTTGGGTAAACTCGGCGTCAAGAACCGTACTCAGGCGGTCGCTAAGGCCCGTGAATTGGGCATCCTAAAAGCGGATCCCGATTTTCACTCCAAGACCAATTGATTAATCCTCAGGGAAATTCTAACAAAGAATATTTTATCTTCAAAACTTTCTCAATCTGTTTTTCCTGATCCTCTCCCTTAATGTCTCCGATCTATCCTCTAACTAAACTTTGGTCTGGTCTCAGCCATACAATATTTCAACTAGGATCTTCGGACTATTTAAAAGTGGAGGAGACACTAAAAGACTCTGGGATTTCCAGGAATTAGAGATTTGACCCGGCACCAAAGTCCTCGAGGTTTCTGTAGGCGCCGGCGCAAACTGGCGCGTTCTTCCTCGCACGGCAAGCAACTTCGCTTTGGTTATTTCCCGAAGAATGCTAAATGGATGCATTAAGCACATTACAAAATGGAAATTGGAAGCCGATTTATTTCAGGGAGAAGCCGAGCACTTGCCTTTCAAAGATGCAATTTTCGATCACTCTTATTCAAATGTCCATAATGTCACCAAAATCACAATCTAGTATAAAGTTACTGTACAAAATAGCGAAATGTGTAACTTAGTTAATAGGTTTGTATACGAATAGTCGGCTTGCCGTTTTCTTCTTCCTATCAGCTAATCTGTCTGTGGAATGATCCTATAAAAAGTTTTTCTTAGATACACAGGAAGAAGAAACCAGTTTTTTCCATGTTAATAACTCACCCAAAACATAATAGTGCCAAAGCATGTTAATAATTTACGTTTTCCTAATATAAAATCAATATATGAGGTTTATTTGAATTATATTGTAGCGATAATACAGTTCAAAGCCTGTTATTTGTACCAAGCCGTGTTACATTGGGAGCATTATGTGCAGAAATGGGGCAAAGTCGTAATTTTTAAACGTAATCAAACAGAAATAAACGATTTTAAACGACATATTTAAAATATGCGTGGTGATAAGTTTTTCCCGGTGCTCTTAGAGTATTTTTCGGGTCTTAAGTAGCGTTTTTTACAAATATGCGGCATGATTATGCCAATAATTGTCTGTTTTCCATCAACCGATTATTATTTTCTGCCTGTTCCATGCCGTTGTTTCACCGATCTTGGCTAAGTCACCACCAGATAGTCTGAAAAACTCTAACCTCAATAACGCGATATGTAAGTTTAATGCCGTTTTGTTTGTCATCTTTTCACACAGGCTGGCAATTACCATGATTATAGGAATTATCTAGATCTCTTTGGACAGATGAGATGGCATTGATTGCATGTTAATACGATCCGAAAGCAATTTCTATATTTCGGAGTGCAGACCTCCCTTTTATGTAGCTTTTACTTCGCTGACGATGACTAACCAATTTATTGTTATTCTTCGGGCGGTAGATCTGTTGGCACTGGCTGCCCGCGGGCAACAGCGACCCGGCACCGAAGCCCATAGTCAATTGCCCAAGCTATTTCCCGGGGCCTTAGCCCGGTCCTAATATACCTCACCATTACCTGTCGAACAGCCGCCTCCATCTCCAGCCAGTGATGTCTTTCCTTATCTAGGATGTCAGCCATTTCCTCATCCAGCCGACCAATTTTCTCAATCGTTCTTCTGCCCACGTGATATTCCAGAATGTGCCGCCTCAGTTGCTCTCGCTCCTCTGTTTCTTCTGCCATTTTCATTATTACCCCGGCAGAGAGCTGAAAAGCGTGCTCGGCAAGAGCATATAGAGGGACTTGGAGGCGATCTGCCAGCATTTTCATCCGTGAGGGTATGTCGGGCGAACACGGAAATCCCCAAATTTTTCGATCGGAGCCCTTCGCCTGTAAATAGTCATTTTTTCCCTCATCATAATCTTCTGTTTCTCTATTCTTATGTTTCCAGAACATATTTTCCTCCTTCTTGTGGTTAGAAAATTCCCATCATAGACTAGTTATTTTCGGTGGACCATCTACCAGAAAAAAAAGAACGGCAGACAATCCCGCAGGATACTGGCCCTGCAAAACTCGTCCGCCGTTCCCGATGTCGGTTTAGGCAGCTCAAACCCTACTGGCTATCCGGCGCTTCAGCTCGAGAATCACCACTCGGGGATCCCAATATTCAACTAGTTTTTACGATACATCTCAAATTAACGATTGTCAAGACCACAATCTACCAACTCTATTAGTTGGTCAATAGTCTTCTCCAGATATTAGTAGAATCCATGGGATCGTGTTTCTTTAGTGAGTAACTTTTCAAAACAAGTCAATATAAGAATGTGACATTAACTCAATCGGAAGAACTCAGCCAGAAACAGCGTTTTGCTTTATTCTCAAGGTCATATTTTGCTTGGTTCCTCGCAATGTCCTTGAAAGGAAGACCAAAAAGGTTATCCCCGTAATCAGGGACAACTGTTCAGGTAATATTAGATATTCGAGCTTAGCGGCCCCCCATGGTCTTACGTAACCTGGTAAATCGAACTGCTGCACTCTAACTCCGGAATATATTCTATCACCTTGTTGAAGATACAGGGTCACACTAAACCTTGATTTCGTTCCTTTAATAGACTACAATAATTTTTATGGAAAGGGGGGATATTAAATGGAAAACAACTCTACTCATAAGACTGGGGTCTGTGGTTCGAGTCCACAATGGCCCACCATCGTGTACAATAGACAGAACTGGCAGCTTCTCTTCAATTATTCCTCTAGGTAGAATTGGTATAGTATACGTTAGCAACGCTTCATTTCCGGTTACTTTCACTTCTTTGACGAAGCTCCTGACAAACGATTTCCTCTCGACAAGGGAGCTCTCGTTGAGCAAATCATGCAGGTCTGCTACGTATCGAGCCACGGTTTCCGAATCCGCCAGTTCCACACGCTTGTCGGAGAGCTGCTGTTCCATTTCCCATCTTGCCGCCTGCAATCGCTCCCTCCGCTGCCTCAGTTGCTGAATGCGCGGTGCCAGGTCAGCAAGTTGTATCTTCCCGGTTTCGAGAGCATCGTATAGCCTCTCCAATCGGCGGTCTACATCGGCAATTTCATCGATGATGCTGTCCAAGCGCTGGCGATACTCTGGTACCAGGCTGTCCATCTCCTCGTTTACTATATGTACTAACTTGGTGAGATTCTCAATAGTTAAGACGTGCTCTTTTATCTTTTCTATCACCAGGCTTTCGAATTGCTGGCTGTTAAGATAACGGTTTGGGCATGAGCCCGCCCCCTTCTTTAGCAAGGTTCCGCAGACGTAATAGGTGAATTGCCCGCTCTTAGCATCCTGACCAACTAAAGCCTTGCCGCAATGGCCGCAGCGGGCCAGACCACTTAAGAGATAACGGCTTGCCACCCGCTTGGGATGGAGGCTGATGGGGGCCCGTTCCTTAAGCAGACTCTTGGCTTGATCAAAGATGCTCTTATCTACGATAGCTGGCCAGGCATTGTCCACTCGAATAACTGGAAGGTCACGTATGCTACTACGACCCCAGACGAGGGTGCCGGTGTAAACCTCGTTGGTAAGTATCTTATGAATTGTAGTCTTCATCCAGCCCTTGCCCCTAGGGCCGGCTATTCCCTCCTTATTCAGCTGTTTCGCGACCTCCATTAAACCCTTCCCTTCAAGCACATGATTGAAGATACAAGCTACTGTTCTAGCCTGATTTGGCTCAACTTCTAGCTTGGGACGATCTTTACCGCCATCCTTAACCTTAACCCTGCGGTACCCGAAAGGAGCTTGGGCTGAAATATAGAAGCCGCGGGAAGCGCTTTCTCTCATCCCTCTGGTTACCTCCTCACCAAGATTAGCCGAGTAAAACTCATCCAGGCTTTCAATCATAGCCTCAAGTAGCTTTCCGGTAGGAGTATCCTCTGCAGGCTCACTTATCGAAACTACCCGGATACCGTTCTTTCTTAGCATCGTCTTAAACACGATTGAATCTTCGCGACTGCGGGCAAAGCGGGAGTACTTCCATACGAGGATAAGGTCATATGGTTTTTCAGAGCGACGAGCGGCTGAGATCATCTCCCGGAAAGCTGGTCGTGCTGTTGTTTTACCGCTCTCCGCTTCATCTACGAATTCCTTGACTACTCCGTACCCATTTCTGGCGCAATATTCTCTCAGTGATTTAAGCTGCGCTGAAATGGAAAGGTCAACATCCTGCTTTTCTGAAGAAACCCTGGCATAAAGAGCTACTTTCATTGTTATCCTCCTCTAATCAATCCAGTCTTGTTATAGGGGACAGTACCTGCATCGTCCCGGGACTATTCGCCTGAGTCTTATCACCGCAAGTTCCTCGTGGAGTTTGCTGCTGAGGCGTCTTATT
>JBGPRB010000056.1:0-13808 GCA_041489355.1 Dehalococcoidia bacterium | reverse complement strand
GATACCGGGAATATTATCGGAGGGGTCTCCCTCCATAGCCTTGAGGTCGGCAATATGCTCGGGCCCGACGCCGTATTTCTGCCGGACCGCCTCCTCGTCAAAGAGCTGGGTATCACTGAAGGCTTTGCCGGCTTTAGGATAGAGCACTTTTACATGGGGAGAGACCAACTGCATGGTATCGGCATCACCGGTAACGATAACGGTATCAATTCCACGCTGGTCCGCCTGCTTACTTAAAGTGCCCAGAACATCATCGGCCTCGTATTTATCAATTTCAAAGAGAGGAATATGGAAAGTCTGCACCAGCTGTTTTACCCGTCCTATCTGATTTACCAGTTCATCGGGCATGGGCGGGCGTTGTGCTTTATACTTTTCGAAGAGCTCGTGACGGAAGGTAGGCCCTTTTTTATCGAAGGCGACGGCATAGTGGGTCGGTTTCAGTTCGCTGAGCACTTTAAGCAGCATCAAGGCAAAGCCATAGACGGCGCTGACGATCTCGCCCGTTTTGGAGACAGTGAGAGGTGTTGCCTGTCGGGAACGCGTCGCCCCGAAGGCATGGAAAGCCCGGTGGACGATAGCGTTGCCGTCAAAGAGCACGAGAAGAGGTTTTTCCATAACCCAATTATAACAGAGGAAAAGGAGAAAGAGTAAAAGACTAGATACCAAGCACTAAATACTGAGCACCAAACATGAAACAATCAAAGCATCCGCTAATAGCGGACATTGAGCTATAAAGTTACATCCTTCCCCGTATGCCCTAGCCCTTCCCCGATTCTTTCCCCCCTCTTGAGAGCATCTCGGTGGCCTTTTCCTTCAGTTCTCCGGCCTTTTCCTTCAATAGCGTGCGTGTTTCCTTGCCGGCTTTGGGGGCATAGAGAAACCCGACAGCTACCCCGGCGATAGCGCCAAGGATGAAACCAATAATAAAACTATTGCCCGACTCTTTTTCACCCATCTCAATCTTCCTCCTTCTTGGTAAATCTGCTGACCAGGCCAATCGCCTGCCGGATACCCTGGACGAAAGCCATTATCTGGGCCAGAGGCTTGGCTACTTCCTCTTCAACGCTGGAAGAGATATTGGCTACGGTCTGGGAAGTCGCTTTTATGGAATCCAGTATCGGTCTAATTTTGAAATAAAGCAAAAACGCCAGCACCACCAGGATAATAGCCGCGACTGTTACACCTAGACCGAAAATACACAACACCAGGTCACGGAACCATTCGATATTCACGGTCGCTACCCCCGTTTTTTAAAATCGCTATACGCATTGTAATCCTACATAACCGCCATGTAAAGCAAATTTTTGAAAACTAAAAATCATTGAGCGGAAGACACTGAAGGGACTTTAAATAAGAGGTATCATTATGGCTGATAAGAATTACCCTGTCCCCATCAAAGTTAAAGCGGGTGATACCACCGGTATCCAGCTTGAAATTCCAGAAGTAAGAATTATCCAGTCGCAGCAGGGCGCAGATAAGCACCTTGTTCACGGCGCGGTGCGATACCAGGACCACCCTGCCCTCGCCACACCTCATGACGGCATCCTCCACGAAAGGTAAAACCCGGCTCCTGACATCCTCCAGGCTTTCCCCACCCGGTATTCTCACCTGCTCCGGAGTATCCAGCCAATCCTGATAAATCTCAGGGTACTTCTCTTTAACCTCCCGGAGCGATAAGCCCTGCCACTCTCCGCAATCGATATCGATAAGGTTCTGGACAATGTTTACATCAAGTGCCCGGGGTCGGGCAATGGCTTGGGCGGTTTTTACGGCCCTTTTTAAAGGGCTGGAATAAATGAAATCGATTTTCTCACCGCCCAGGTACTCCCCAAGCAGTCCCGCCTGCTTTAGTCCATTGTCATTTAACGCCACGTCCACCCTACCCCGGAATATTTCAGATGCGTTAAAATCGGTCTCGCCGTGCCTGGCTAAAATAATTTCTACCATAAATGATATTACGAAGATTATTTAATAATTTCATACCGACTGTGTCGGTATTCAGGCCACCCCACCACGAGATTCTTCCCCCGATTGTATCGGGGTCAGAATGACAATAAAAATAGCTATTTTATTTCTTTTTCTCTACCTTTTCTACTTCGATGGTGCACTCGGTCACCAGCGCCGCAGCTGCCCCGATTGCCGCCAGCACCGGCGCCGCCAGAATACCAGCCACCACCGCCGGAGCACCTACCGATAGAGGTATCTCAATAATGGTTTTCCCCTCATGGAGCAGGCGTACCCGCCGGATGTTGCCCTCATGGATGAGCTGCTTGACCTTTTCCAGAACCTGGCTGCCTGATACGGTAAACTTTTCGGTCTCGGCCATATTCACCTCCCGACTAAGTGCATATTAGTCAAGTATTCAGCTACGTGTCAAGTCGGCTATTATTGAATATTTTATTTTTCATGATATACTGGTGGCATACGGGAGGTTATTTTGAAAGGTAAAGATTTTCTTTCCATCTCCAATCTCGATAGCGGTGACATCATGCGGCTGATAACCAGCGCCATCGACATGAAAGCCAGGGGATGGAACTCGCTACTCAGCGAGAAAATACTAGTCCTTATGTTCGAAAAGCCATCCCTGAGGACACGGGTAAGCTTCGAGGTAGCCATGCGGCAGATGGGAGGACACTGTATAAACCTGACTCCGGACGAAGCCCGCCTGGGGAAACGCGAATCTTTCCCCGACGCCGCCCGGGTACTCAGCCGGTATGCCAGCGCCATTGCCGCCCGCACCTTTTTACACGAGACGGTGGAAACGCTGGCCATGTATGCCAGCATACCGGTAATAAACGCCCTGTCCGACCTGGAACACCCGTGCCAGGCGCTGGCCGACCTCCTGACGATTTATGAGAGCAAGGGGACGCTGGAGGGCTTAACGCTGTCATTTATCGGGGACGGAAATAACGTAGCTCACAGCCTGATGCTGGCGGCGGCACTCTGCGGGATGAACTTCCGGATAGCTTCTCCAAGAAATTACCAGGTCCAGGAAAAAATATTAAAGACGGCCCGGGAATATGCGACCGAAAGCGGCTCGGAAATAGTCTGCCTGGAAGAACCACGTCAGGCGGTCAGCAATGCGGACGTCGTTTATACCGATGTCTGGGCAAGCATGGGGCAGGAGGCAGAGGCCGAACAGAGACGAGGGGCATTTGCCGGCTACCAGATTAGCGAGGCACTGCTCTCGCTGGCTAAGGAAGACGCCATACTGATGCACCCCCTGCCCGCCCACCACGGCGAGGAAGTCGCCGAAGGCATCCTGTATTGTCCGCAGTCGATGGCCTTCGACCAGGCGGAAAACAGATTGCACGCGCAGAAGGCGCTGCTGGCGGAAATACTGGGCGGCTCAGAGATATTACTGCCTGATTTCAGGTGATATTGTCTGCACAACACCTTGCCTACCTTCTCTCTCCACTGTGGGAGAGATATGTTGCCAGCAGGCGTGCGGCAACTTAACTGCCCTCTCATTGACAGTTAACGTGCTTTAAACCTAAAATCATAGGTATATAACCCGCCATGGCGGGTATTTATCTGGAGTTATTTACGTGAATAGCGACGAGATACGTGCGGCATTTCTAAAATTCTTCGAGGAGAAGGGACATAAAGTCATCCCCAGTTCCTCGCTGATACCCGCGGGCGATCCCACTCTGCTGTTGACCAACGCCGGCATGGTGCAGATTAAGCCCTATTTCCTGGGAGAAGCGATACCGCCCAGCCGCCGCCTGGCGTCGTGCCAGAAGTGCTTCCGGACGACCGATATCGAGACGGTGGGCGATGCCACGCACCTGACCTTCTTCGAGATGCTGGGTAATTTCAGCGTCGGCGAATACTTCAAGAAAGAAGCCATCGCCTGGGCGTGGGAGTTCTTTACCGAGCGTATGAAACTCCCGCCAGAAAGATTGTGGGTAACTATTTTTCTCGATGATGACGAGTCCTTTAAATACTGGCGTGAGATAGGCATCCCCGAAAGCAAGATATCGAGGTTCGGGGAGGAGGATAACTTCTGGGGTCCGGCGGGCAGTTCCGGTCCCTGCGGGCCGTGCAGCGAGATTCACTACGATTTCGGTGAAGAAAAGGGCTGCGGGAAGGCAGACTGCCGACCCAACTGCGCCTGCGGGCGTTTTACCGAGTTATGGAACCTGGTCTTTACCCAGTACAACCAGGACGAAGCGGGCAACCGCACACCTCTGCCCAAGCCGAATATCGATACCGGCATGGGATTTGAAAGACTGTTGACGATTTTGGCGAAGAAATCTTCCATTTATGATACTGACCTTTTTGCCCCGCTGCTCAATAAAGTTTCCGAACTGACCGGCAAGAAATATGGTATCAACCCCGATGACGATAATGCCATGAGGGTAGTGGCCGACCATGGCCGCGCCCTGGCCTTTCTTATCGCCGATGGCGTTATCCCCGGTAACGAGGGGCGGGGCTACGTGCTGCGGCGGCTCTTACGGCGGGCGGCGCTCTTCGGCAGGAGACTGGGACTGGACAAGCCGTTCCTTTCTGAGATAGCCGGGGCGGCTATCAAAAAGATGAGTCATGTCTATCCTGAGCTTAAGCAGAGGCAGGACTTCATTATGAAAGTTATTGAACTTGAGGAGACGCAGTTTGAGGAGACCTTAAGCAAGGGACTTGAAGTGTTAAATGATATCATGTCTGAAAACGAAACTGATAAGGCGGGAGAAATTGACGGTTCAGATGCCTTCAGGCTTTATGATACCTATGGTTTTCCTATAGAACTGACCAGAGAGATTGCTGCTGAGCACGGTCTTTCTGTGCACATGGCAAGTTTTGAGAGAGAAATGGAAGCGCAGAGAGCAAGGGCACGGGCATCGCATAAGTTTGACGTCGCCGCCGGTGGCGCGGCAGGCCTTACGAAACTCAATGTCGAGAGTACGGAGTTTGTCGGCTATCACACCCTTGAGCAGAAGGCAAAGATTGTCGGTCTCATGGTTGACGGCAAAGAAGCCGATACGGTAAAGGCGGGGCAGGTAGCGAGCCTGGTCCTAGACACCAGCCCGTTCTATGCCGAGATGGGCGGCCAGGTGGGTGATATGGGCGAAATACGGGGGCCGAACGGGCGGTTTGAAGTTACCGATTCCGTTCGCGTCCCGCCGGATATTATTATACATCAGGGTAAGGCTGTTGAAGGGTATCTGTTGAAGGGGGATAAGGTCGAGGCAATCGTAGATATAGAGCGGCGCCGGGATATCGCCCGCAATCATACGGCCACCCACCTCTTGCAGGCGGCCCTCCGGCAGGTGCTCGGGGAGCATATCCAGCAGAGAGGCTCGCTGGTGGCCCCGGAGCGACTCAGATTCGACTTTTCTCACCTGGCCGCCATGACTCAGGAAGAGATTAAAGCCGTGCAGCGTATTGTCAACGAGAAAATACGCCAGAACCTCAGGGTATATGACGAGGAGACCGATTACAAAAAGGCGGTGGCGGCGGGGGCAATCGCCCTGTTCGACGAAAAGTATGGCGATACTGTGCGGGTGATGAGAATCGGCGAACCGGCCGTAAGCGCCGAACTGTGCGGCGGCACTCATGTTGATTTCACCGGTGAAATCGGCTATTTCCACATCATCAGCGAGGGCAGCATCGGCGCGGGACTACGCCGTATCGAAGCCGTTACCGGCAGGGAAGCCGAGGCGCTGGTTGACCGGCGTTTGTCCAGCCTGGAGGGTATCTCCCAGTCGCTAGAGGCTTCGCCGGAGGATGTTCAGGATAAGATTGCCGGACTGCTCGCCGAACTGGAAAAAGAGCGAAAGCATACCCTATCTCTGGAGAGAGAGCTTGCCAGGAAAGAAGCCGAAACCCTGCTGGATCGGGTGGAGTTAATCAAAGGCGTCAACGTGCTGGCGGCCAGGGTATCGTCTGACAGTCAGCCGGTCCTGCGGGAAATGGCTGATTTTCTCCGGGACAGGCTGAAGAGCGCTATCGTCGTCCTGGGCGCGGTCAGCGGCGAAAGGCCTGTCTTCATCGCTGCCGTAACCCCCGACCTAGTGGCGAAAGGCTATAACGCCGGTGATATCGTAAAGCAGGTCTCGAAAGTAGCCGGCGGCGGGGGAGGGGGCAAGGCGAACTTCGCGCAGGCCGGCGGCAAGGATAAAAATAGGCTGGATGAAGCCCTGAGTCTGGTGAAGAGCTTAATCTAGCCTGGAGGTTAATATTACACGCACCATGGGACTCGACGTCGGGGATAGCCGGATAGGGGTGGCTCTCAGCGACCCTCTGGGTATCATAGCCACCCCGCTGACCATTATCTCGCGGCAGAATGATGGGACTGATATCGCTGCTGTCATTGATATCGTCCTTAAAAAAGACGTCGGGCGGATTATCATCGGTCTGCCGCTGTCCATGGATGGTACTCTGGGCGCGCAGGTCGAAAAGGTAAAGGACTTCACGGCAGTATTACGCCGTCATACCGACCTTCCCATAGAATTCAGAGATGAGCGCCTGTCTACGGTTCTGGCAAAGCGTATCGTACAGGCAGTCAGGAAGACCAACCGGGGAACCAGGTACGATTCCGCGGCGGCGGCGCTTATCCTGCAAAGCTACCTGGATGATATAGTTCAGACACAAGGTCATGGTAACGACCTTGGTTCGGAGACTGAATAAAGTACTCTCTTCGGCTACAGGGCGTCCTTTCAGGGTTAACTTTATTGACAAGCATTTATCCCCGCTAGTATCATAGAGTTGGAAGTGTGCCTTCCGGAGGTTTTTTCTCAGGAACAGCGCTGGCGGGTTCCTGCCTTGCGGAGGGCTGGACGAATAATATGGCTGTGAAACGTGACTATTATGAGGTGCTCGGTTTATCCCGTGATGCCTCTACCGAAGATATCAAGAAGGCTTTTCGTAAGCTGGCGTTCCAGTATCATCCCGACCGCAATCACGATGATGGTGCCGCGGAACAGTTCAAGGAAATCAACGAGGCTTATGAAGTCCTCTCGGACGCCGATAAACGCGCCGCTTACGACCGCTTCGGCCATAATGACGCCGAAAGCTTCTTCGGCAGGGGCTTCGAAGGCTTCGATATGGGCGGCTTCGGAGACATCTTTGAAGCCTTCTTCGGCGGGACCGGCCGGACTACTCGCCAGGCGACCAAACGCGGTAATGACCTTCGTTATACCGTATCGGTCACCTTCGAGGAGGCAGCCCTGGGCTGCGAGAAAGAAATAGATATCGCGCGCACCGAAATTTGCTCCACTTGTCGTGGTACCCGTGCCAGGCCGGGAAGTCAGCCCAGCCGCTGTCCCACCTGTGACGGTGCCGGCCAGATACGCCGGGTACAGCGCAGCATCTTCGGCCAGTTTATCAATACGGCCGTCTGCGGACAGTGTCATGGAGAGGGGACTTTAATTACAGACCCCTGCCGCGACTGCAAAGGTTCGGGTTATCAGAAAAATAAGCGGCATATCTCGGTCCAGATACCCGCCGGAATCGACGATGGCAACGGCATACGACTTTCCGGTGAGGGCGATGCCGGTTCCCGGGGCGGCTCGCCGGGTAACCTGTATGTCATGATTTCGGTAAAACCGCACGAGTATTTTACGCGGGAAGGTGATAACGTTCTTTATGATATGTCGGTCAATTTCGCTCAGGCGGCTCTCGGGGCCGAAGTTGAAGTGCCGACTCTTTACGGCGCGAGCAAGCTAAAAATACCGTCCGGCAGCCAGACAGGCAAGGTCTTTCGCTTGAGAGATAAAGGTATTCCCCACCTGCATGGAATCGGGCGGGGCGACCAGATGGTCAGGCTACGCGTGGTAACCCCTGCATCGTTGACGAAGGAGCAGCGCAAGCTGTTTGAAGAGCTGGCGAAGAGCCTGGGTGGTCCGAAGGGGACGGGGGCCGGTTCCTAAGGTGATGGGGTTGAAGCGCGTTTTCGCTGTCGGAAGAGAGAGAACAATCGCCACCTGCGTCCGGCCAGTTCGTGCTTGGCATTACCGCCCATAAGTTCAACCGCCACCTGATGTGGGTCGGCGTTTTCGTAGAGCACCCGGTAAATCTTTTCCGTAATCGGCATTTCCAGTCCGAGTTTCTGCGCCAGGTCCCGGGCGACGAGGGTGGTATTCACACCCTCGGCTACCTCGTGCATAGATTCGAGAATCTCCTGCAAAGAGCGGCCCTTGGCCAGCTCAGAGCCTACGTAGTGATTGCGACTTAACCGGCTGGCGCAGGTCGTAATAACATCGCCCAGTCCGGCGAGTCCGGAGAAGGTAAGCGGATTTGCCCCCAGCGCCATGCCGAGGGCGGTTATTTCGGTCAGGCCCCGTGTCATAAAAGCAGCTTTAGCGTTATCCCCATAGCCAAGCCCGTCAGCGATGCCTGCGCCGAGCGCAATAATATTCTTCAAAGCCCCACCCAGTTCCACCCCGATTAAATCGGTATTGGTAAAAACGCAGAAGCCGGGACATGTCAGCAGCTTCTGTGCTTTCCTGGTGGTCTCCTTATTTTCGGCGGCTACCACGGCGGCGGCGGGACGGTTTTGCATAATCTCGCGCGCGAGATTTGGCCCGGAAAGTACGCAAATATTGGACTCAAAACGTGGATTTATTTCCTCGGCGATTACCTGTGACATGCGTTTATTGCTGCCTACTTCCATCCCTTTGGCGGCACTCACCACGATGGCGGACCTGGCAAGATGGGGCGCAACCCGGGATATGTTCTGCCGCATCGTTGCCGAAGGCACCGCCAAGATGACGGCGTTGATATCATCCATGGCTTCATCGAGCTTGCTGGTGATTACCATCTGCTCCGGCAGCGTGATGCCGGGGAATCGGGTGGGGTCGGGGCCCTTTTTCCTGAGTCGGCTGGCTTCTCGCTCTGTCCTTGCCCACAACCTGACGTCCATACCATTATTAGCCAGCAATAGACCCAGCGTGATTCCCCAAGTGGTCGTGCCGACAATGGCGATTTTCTGCATATACTATCACTCGTATTTGCGGATATGGACTTGATGCCTTATTCGGGGTCGTTGGTGGAGGGCGAAGGTGCTACCTTGACTTTATCGCCGATTTTGCGTTCCGTGCCATTGAACAGCCTGATGATATTATCGCGGTGCATCACATAGATAAATATGGCACTTATCATGGCAAAGATTACGTATTCAAATGGGGGATATGGCTTTAAAAAGTCAACTTCCAGAACATTTAATGACATCAGCATGATGAAGGCGGTGACGGCTCCGATAATCGAGCCGAGAGACATGTATTTGGTCCTGAAACCGATGCCGAGTATGAATGCCCCGGCGATGACACCGGCTGGCCAGTGCAGTGCCAGCAGGCCGCCGATAAACGTAGCCACGCCGCGCCCACCTTTAAATTTGAGGAATATCGACCAGCTGTGTCCGGCAATCGCCGATAAAGCCGCCAGGACCTTGGCGCTTTCTATCCAGGTAAAGATACCGGTATTTGCCTGACTCTTGCCGCTGAAAATCAGAGCGGCAATCAGAACCGATAGCGCCCCCTTGCCTATATCGAGAATGAGTGACAGAGCGGCAGCTTTTTTCCCGGCCGTCCGCAGGACATTGGTCATGCCTATTTTGCCGCTGCCGACCTGTCGGATATCTGTATTGGCGAATCTCCTGCTGATTAAGAGACCGAATGGTATCGAACCCAGCAGGTAGCTTATCAGGACTACGGCAATGTACATTAAAGCTGTCATGGTTCACCCCTTGTCTTGAAGTTTAAACGAAGCGGTGTACCGGAAAAGCCGAATGCCTGGCGTAGTTTGTTTTCCAGATAACGCCGGTAAGAGAAGTGTACCAGTCTGGCATCATTGGTGAAGAAAACAAAAGTCGGCGGGTTTACTTCCGCCTGGGTGGCGTAAAAGATTTTCAGCTGCTTGTTCTTAATTCGCGGTCGGTTATGCGCCATAACTGCCTGCTGGATAACGCTGTTTACCTTGGCGGTGGACAGCCTTTTAAGCCTCTCCTGGTAAACCTGGCTGACCTGGGGCATAATCCTGTCTACTCCCTGTCCCGATTTAGCCGAAGTATACAATATCGGCGCGTAAGAGGCAAATTTGAACTGGTTTTTAATTAATTTATTCCACCCGGCCATATCCTTATTTTCAATCAGGTCCCACTTATTGGCTATAATTATAATGCCCTTGGCGGCCTGTTGAATGTATCCGCCAATATGTGTGTCCTGGGTGGTTACCATCTCGGTGGCGTCAAGAACGAGCAGGGCGATATCCGCCCGGTCAATAGCCCGTAGCGTTCGTAGCACGCTGTAATGTTCTACCCCGGACTTCACCTGTCCCCGCCGCCTGACGCCGGCTGTATCAATAAGTAGCACACTTTGCCCCTCAAAGTCAAACGGCGTATCTACGGCATCACGGGTTGTCCCCGGTGCTTCATCGACAATCGCCCGCTCATCGCCCACCAGCGTATTTAACAGCATCGATTTGCCGACGTTGGGTCGGCCGACAATAGCCACCTTGATAGCTTCCGGTGCGGTCTCAACAGGCGGCCGGGACGGCAGCAATTCTATTATCCTGTCCAGCAGTTCGGCGACGCCGCGACTATGATGGGCGCTTACAGCCATGGGTTCTCCCAGCCCCAGTTCGTAAAATTCCAGGGCTTCGGTTTCCAGCCTGTCATTATCAGCCTTATTAGCCGCCACCAGCACGGGCTTGTTGACACGACGGAGTACATCGGCAACCTCAAAGTCCGAAGGCATAACGCCGTCGATAGCATCTACCACATCAACGATAACATCTGCCTGGCTGATGGCTGTCTCCACCTGTGTTTTCACACCCCGGGCTATCGATGAGCGCGGCTCTATCTCCAGCCCTCCGGTATCGACCATGGTAAACTCGACGCCCTGCCAGGTGACCGTGGCCATGTTGCGGTCGCGGGTTGTCCCCGGCAGGTCCTCGGTAATAGCCAGAGGTTTCCCCACAATCCTGTTGAGCAGGGTGGACTTACCGGTATTGGGCCGGCCAACGATGGCGACAACAGGTCTGGTCATTTTAATCTCAATAACCCCTCGCTTTTTGTATTTACCTCTCCCTCGATGGGTTCACCCTGAAGGTTCTCCCTGAAGGCAGAGAGGACTGCGGTAAATTTCAGGCAGGATTAAAGGGAGATTACTTCAATTATAGCAGCTTTTTCAGGTAAGCCCTGAGCTCCGGCCCGATATCTTCACGCTTAAAAGCCAGCGCCATGTTGGCTTTCAGCCAGCCCAGCGGCGTCCCGGCGTCATAGCGCACTCCCTCAAGCTCACAGGCATAGAGCTTCTGACGCTTCAGCAGCAACTGAAGGGCATCGGTCAACTGAATCTCGTTACCCTTACCCGGCGGGGTGAATTTTAAAATATCAAATATCAGGGGCGTCAGTATATACCTGCCCACAATACCCAGGCGGGAAGGCGCCTGTGACGGTTCCGGCTTTTCCACGAGGCTCAGCACCTGATAAACTCCTTTAGACATCCGCTCCGGCTCGATAATGCCGTATTTCCCGGTATCCTCATCGCTGACACGCTCAACGGCTACCACGCCAGCCCCGAATTTCTCATAGACTCCTATCATCTGCTTCAAACCGGGCACGTCACTATCGATAATGTCATCGGGGAGCATTACCGCAAAAGGCTCATCGCCAACGATATCCTTCACCATCAGAACAGCATGTCCCAGGCCCAGCTGTTCCTTCTGCCGGACATAGTAAATATCCACCAGGCTGGATAACTCCCGCATCCGCCGCAGCAGCTCGATTTCACCCTTCTGCTCCAGATAGTACTCCAGTTCAAGGGAGCGGTCGAAATAGTCTTCAATAGCCCGCTTGCCCATGGCCGTCACCATGATTACCTGCTCGATGCCGGACTTTATAGCCTCCTCCACGGAGTATTGAATCAGGGGTCTATCCACCAGGGGCAGCATTTCCTTGGGTTGAGACCGGGTAATGGGCAGGAACCGGGTGCCCCAGCCGGCCGCCGTAATAACCGCTTTCCGAACCTTCATTTTGTCCTCCTCATATCAAGAGCAAAAGCCGCGGCGCCATAGACTCCGGCCTCATTACCGAGTTGAGCGGTAACGATACGCACTAAACGCGCAGATATCGAGAAAGCTCTTTCGGCAACCATCCGCCGGCCCGGCTCAACTAACATATCTCCGAGTTCCGCCATGCCGCCGCCGATGACTATCATCTCCGGGTTGAAGATATTCACTATATTGACCATACCGATACCCAGATAATAAGCCGCCCGCGCGATAACATCCCGCGCCAGACGGTCGCCGTTCCGGGCAGCCCTGCCAACCACCTCCGCGTTGATATCTTCTAACTTTCCACCCACCATGTCAACAAGAGAAGATTTTTCCCCCTTGTTGATACGCCCTATAGCATCCCCGGCTATTGCCATTCCCGAGGCCAGCATTTCCAGACAGCCGGTATTGCCGCAGCCGCACCTGGGGCCATTGGCATCGATAGTCATATGGCCAAGCTCCGCGGCACCCCCGACGGCGCCGAGATAGAGTTTACCATCGGCGATAATGCCACCTCCGATGCCGGTGCCCAGCGTGAATAAAACGAGATTTTTCACGCCTCTCCCCACACCGAAACGGTACTCTCCCAGGGCCGCCGCGCTGGCGTCATTGACCAGAAAAGTATCTACTTTATATTCCTTTTGAATAATATCTCTAATCGGGATATCGACCCAGCCCGGCATGTTGGGAGAAGGCGTCACCACCACACCACGTCCCGAGTCGATGCCGCCGGCACAGGCGATACTGATAGCGCCCAGTTGAGAAGGCTTTATCCTGTTGCGGTCCAGAAGGCTATCAACAGCCGAGCAGAGTCGCCCGATGACCGGGTCGACACCTTCATGGGCCAGGGTCGGAGCAACGTCCTTAGCCAGCATTTGACCATCGGCAGAAAAAATGGCGGTCAATATCTTCGTGCCGCCAATGTCTACCGCCAGTACCGGTGCGTTATGCTGTCCTGTCATGCTATTACCACTTTATCCTATTTTGCCAGGAAGTCCAGCACGAGCTTATTGAATTCTTCGGAGTGTTCAAACTGCGGCATATGCCCGCAACGGTCAAAGATATGTAACCTGGCGTTGGGTATTTTTTTCGCAGCGATATGCGCATGGGCTAAAGGCAGGATGCGGTCCTGCTGTCCCCAGAAAATCAGGGTCGGGGCGGTAATGGTTCCAAGTTTGCTTATTAAAAGGCCAGTCAGGTCAGCACGCTGTCCACTTAAGTTGATACAAGCACGCACGGTTGCCAGCAAAGCTTTTCGCGCACCGGGAAGAGTGAACAGTCCGTAGCCCTCCTCTACCAACTTCTCTGTTACCAGGGATGAATCATAAACGACTTTCTTCCATAGCCGGGCGGTTCCTTTCCGGCTGGGCCTGGTCAAGAATTCACCGATGAGGGGGAGTGACGCCACTTTAAAGTCAAGAATTACTTCTCTCCCCATCCCCGCATTATCCACGAGCACCAGTTTTTCCACCTTACCGGGATAATCAATGGTAAACCGCAGCACCAAGCCTCCCCCCAGAGAGTTCCCGACCAGACTGGCTTTTTCTATACTCTGTGTTTTCATAAAGTCGTCAATAAATTTCCCCAGGACGTTTAAATCATTTGTTAAGGGAGTTTTTTCGGCGCGTCCAAATCCGACCAAATACATAGCATAGACGCTATGATGTTGCGCCAGCGCATCGATGTTATTTACCCAGTTTTCTATCGAGCCCCCCAGGCCGTGGACAAGAACAACCGCAGTCCCTTTATCACCTGCCGCCCAGAAGCGGGTATTAATATTACCGACTTTAATATACCGGTCCTGCGGTGGCTGTATT
>JBGPRB010000055.1:0-13854 GCA_041489355.1 Dehalococcoidia bacterium | reverse complement strand
GGACTTGGTTTCCTGTCGCCCGCGGTCTTTGAGCAAAGATACTATGCAGGTCTAGTGGCAGCATGATAGGTTTCGTGTCCGTTATTGACATCCGACGTCAATTTGACCCGAATACTTTTTACACAAGTTCACTATATTGTGGTTCACCAAATCCAGCCAAGAATTCTCGTCATTGGTATAATATATGCCTTGAAATGTATTATATATAAATCTCCCATGACCAGCTTCCCCATTACCAAGGATAAATCCTATGTCTTCGTCACTAAGCCTAACACTCGAATTCTCGATTATTGCTTTTCCAATCAGGCAATTAAATTTCAAGTAGTCATTGTATGTTACACGCTTTTCCATTTTCTTAAACAGATAACACACAATTCCACTCCCACCAAATAAGTCCACCACTGATTCAAATTGTATGTCTTTAACGTTTTCATATATCCAAGGTATCAATTTTCTCTTGCTACCCTGATATCTAGTACTTGGGAATATCCACTTTTCTATCATATTCTTCTTTTACATAATAGATTTCTATACATACAGGAATTATATCACAACTTGTTTTAGCCTTTCATGGTGCTTTCAGCTAGTGGGCTATCATGCAAGTCAACACAGAACAATAATCTGACGAAAAGTTCAATAATTAACTCGTGATTGGTGTGATGCCCTACTCTTGACCAGCAAACACCAATAAGTCAGAAAATTGAGTCGGTTCCAGTTTTTCAAACTCTTTCTGTGGTACCTTGATATATTCCCAGGCAGTGTCAGACAGCAGAGTGGCATTCTCGCACCAGATTTGTGCCGCTTGGTCCTTGTGGGCTACGTCGACGTCCTCACGCCCTTTAGTTTCAACCAGGTAATGAGTACCGTTGGATAAAACCGCTACAAAGTCCGGTTCGTAATACCGGAGGTTGCTCACCGCATCGGTATATTCTATGGCAAAGCCAAACTGCTCCGGTAATTTTGCAAAGGCAGTTACATCCGGAGCGCTCTCTAAGAACTTGGCAAATCTCTTCTCAAAGTCGTTGTCGCACGGCACCAAGTTGAAAACAGTCTTCTGTGCCTCACAGGTAGGTCTTGAATATGGGAATGGTTGCGTATCCGATAGTTTGCGTCCTTCATTAAGGAGATGCGGCGTCAGTTCCTCAACAACTAACCCTCGCAATGCCTCTACGAAAGTCTTGACAGTAACATACTGCGCCACATTGCTGCTGATAGCCTTAATCATAACCGGGTCATCCAAAATTACTCTCTGACCAAAGGCTCTGGTTTCCAAGAACTCCCGCACTTTCGGGACTAGCACAGCGAACTGTGAAGGTAGTTTTACATCCAGGGTTATTCTCTTGGCGTAATAAGAAATTACTTCCTGGGATGTCTGAGGCTCTGGAATGCTGTAATCTCTTTCAATCAGCTTCTTCAAGGTAATGATGTCAAATCCCTCATATTTGAAGGTTTGAGCGACGGCATCATTCTCTTTAATAGGTAACACGGGACAGTTCATGCTGGCAACATTTAGCCCAGCTATCTCCTCAGCTAACGTCTTCTTACGGGCTAGAATAGGGCTGAGGATAGGTAGAGTAATGTCCTTATCTATCTTGGCCGGGTCGGGAGCAATAACGACAATGACCAGCTTATCAACACCGATATTGAAAGTATCAATTTGCATGTCCTCGTCTTTTTCAAGCTGGTCCACAAATTCAATAAATGCCTTGTTACCAATGACATCAACCCGTTCGGTATAGCTGGTTCCCAGGTCACGAAACATAAGACGTAATCCGCGGCCGATGGTCTGCTCGGGCAGAATGTTAGCCTTGGCTGTATAAGGCCTTAGACCTACCACCACCGTCACATTCTGGACGTCCCAGCCCTCCCGCAACATCAACACACTAACAATGCAGTTGACCGGGCTCTCCGCATCATCGACTTCCCTTACTATCTTGCGGGCGATATCCAGTTCCTTTTTGGTGACTTCGCCTGACTTATCCGTATGGATGACCTGAAGTTTATCACCTCCAAACTCCTCGGGATATTTAACCCTTAAATCGTCAGCCACGTCCTCAGCATCATCGGTTGTGTTCATCATTACGAAGAGGATAGGTTTTTTACCAAGCGGACGGAGCTGGTCCCGGTATTCACGCCATCTCTCTACACCGGCCGCCAGATATGCCCGGTAACGGGTGCTGGCAATATCTGACCTGCCTTCCTGTATCCCGGTAGCAATACCCTTGATGGGGCGCTTAACCAAGCCGTCAATAATAGCCTGCTTAAGGGGGTAATCATATATCACCCAGGTAAATAGCGACCCTTTGCTGTATCTCGGTGTGGCGGTAAAGTCCAGTTGAGTGGAGAGACCGCTGGAGACGGTTGCGTGTAGACGCCGGATAACACTATTCCATTCGCTCTCTTCGTCATGGGTGTGGTGAGCCTCATCGTTGATAACGAGGCACGGGCCACCCCGCTTGGCAATACGTTTATCGAAATCTTCTGTTTCCAGATTATTCGCTGGCGGGAGTGGTCCCAGCATAGCCGTCATCACGTCTGTCTCAGCATCTGCCGCCTTATCCGGCCGCTCATAGAACTGCTGGATATTAGTGAGATAGAGCGCTCCCTGAGAACTGGCACGCTCTCCATCGCCACGCACGTAGCAATCAAAGTCCCAGAAAAGCTTCAGTTCAGGTGGTATTACCGGGTCGGCACGGAAGATATGACCGCCACCGAAGTCGGTACGGAGCCTCTCAAAAACAATGACATTCGGAGCCAGAACGAGAAATACCCTGGCAAAATCATTCCGCCCCTCAACCACGGCGTTGAAATACTGCCAGGCAATAGCCAATGACATGACCTTGGTCTTACCGCTGCCGGTGGCCATCTTGATGCAGTACCGGGTAAAGTCGTCATACTGTAGAAGACGTAGGTTAGCTATATTGGGAGCATATTTCTCCAGCAGGTCTTTATGCCGCCGGATGCCGGCAACTTCATAGATGTAGACCAGCGTCTCCATAGCTTCGCGCTGTGAGTCGTGATACCTGAATGCTTTCCCGTTGGGAAGACGGTGGTCGGTGTGGAACCAGTAGTTCAGCAGCAGTCGTGAAGTTTCTGTAATTCCTTTATAGCCAGTTCTCCGCCATTCGGATAACGCTTCACGGATGGCAGGCACACAGGGAGCGGTTCTCGTCCGTGCTTCCAGCAGGCCGAGTTGCTCCCTGGGAGTCCTCTTACGCGCCACTTCAATGCACCTCTACCTTCAGCGTCTTGGTGGTGTCATTACCTAGAATATCAATGACCTTGACCATGATGATATAGGTGCCCGGTTGCTCGTAGGTGTGGCTTATTGTCTTCTGCAGCTCTCGCTTCTTGCGCGTGCGGTAGTCCTGCCACTCGTTGTGGAAGGTATCGTCGCGGTTATTCCAGTCCACCGCCCAGTAATCAATCCACTGCTCCCAGTTGGTGATAGTCTGCCGTACATCCTCTGGAACGTCATCCGGCGGGATGACAAAATCAGTCAGTGTGAGTGTGATAGCCCGGCCTTCCTGCTTTAAGTCCACGGATAATGCGGCCAGCTCGAAGAACCTGATATCGCCCTGCTCCACCGCCTTCTTCTCCAGCACCTCGCGAGGGATGCGCAGGAACCGCAAGTTAATATTGGCCTGGGCAGCCTGTTGCTTGGCAACCTCATTTAACTCAAAAGCAAAGTCCCACCCCAGCACATCAATCCCGTTGGTTGCCGGTGCATCCTTACCAGTGCCAACTGCCCGCTTGAACTCGGCGGCTATCTGGGTGACATCACCCGGGCTAACCGGCGAATCCACTGCACCAATGTGCACCATGCGTCCGGCTTTGATTCCATGCAGCCAGGTATAGCCGGTGATGAGACGGGCATGATACAAATCTAAGATAAAACGACGGTAAGCGAGCACCCTCTCCTCAGCATGTTCCCCGAACTCCGCTGCCTGCCATAGCTGGCGCTCATATTTGCCAAGGTTCTGAATGATGAACGGCTTGACTCCTGGTATAGATAGGAGGCGCTTACGAGTGGTGTGAACAGCGAAGCGGCCTAAGTCACAGGCAATCCATCGTCGGCCAAGCCTCTCTGCCACTGCGGCAGTAGTGCCACTGCCAACAAAGCAGTCCAACACTAAGTCACCAGAGTTAGAGGATGCCTGTAGTATGCGTTCAAGCAATGCTTCTGGTTTCTGAGTATCGTAGCCGAGTCGCTCGGCGGCCACAGGATTAATATAGGGTACTTCCCACACATCTCCCACCTTTGTCTCGGCACGCCCCATTTCGTAGATACGCTTACCTTCTTCATCTCTTAACCACACTCGCTCGCCATTGATTTTTTGAGTAACAGGTTGAAGCTTTTGTTCTTTTACTGGTCTCATTAATGGGTTATGATACCAGCGTTCCCCTTTAACGTATACCAGGAGTATGTCGTGATGTTTATCAAAAGTGTTTCCGCCAGTTCCAAGCTTATTTGTGTAATACCATATTATTTCGTTTCTCAGTCGCTCCTTCCCAAACACTTCGTCAGCAACTACTTTCGCATAGTGACCCATATTCCAGTCAAGATGTATATAGGCGGTACCATCCTCGGTAAGTAACTCTCTTAAAAGAATGACGGTCTCATAAAACCATTGAAGATACTTGTCAATAGGAGTCTTCCCACTTGCACGCTCCTCAATGCTTACTCCCCATGTATCTCTGTAAGCCTTCTGTTCTATGATGCTAGGCTCTTTAGTAAACTCCTCTCCGTCAACACTGGTTCGATAAGAAAAATCCTGCCCTGTATTATATGGTGGGTCTATGTAAATCAGATTGACCTGACCGGCAAATTCCTCTAACAGAGCTGGCAAAACATATTTCTTATCTCCCCAGATTAACCGGTTACGCCATTCTGTGGGACGGCCAGAGGAGAACAAATCAAGGGTACGCTGACGCTGCTGTACTGATTCATTGACAGTCTCTACGGTCTGAAAAGGCAACCGTACCCGTAGCGGGGCAACCTTATGGCCGTCTTTATCGTATTTGCCTTCCCAGATGAGTTCGGTCAAGCCAGCCTCCTCGGTGTACCGATAACACCAGTGATTTGTGTGTATTCTACTCCGTTCGCATAGCTCTTGGCAACGACTTCATAAGAAGGGCTACACGAAATAGCGCTCTCGGAGACGTGCCGAACTACCATTGCACATTACTGACTATTAGTCTGCTTTAGGTAAAGACACTGGAGCTTCACTTTATCGCGGAAGTCTTTCGGCTTGAATAGGGTCAGTTCCTCTTCCAGAGCTTGTTTTGCCGCCTGAAAGGGATGAGAGCACTTGTCATCAACTTTCTTACGGCAACTAACTTCTTATTCCCTGCCTCGTTTTACTTTATGAGTTTACTTTGCCTTAGCGAAAAACTTAGAATAGAAATGAACTTTTTTAGCCAAAACTGACTATATATTAAATAGATGATCGGTCAAATGGAGAAATGGCAGCACGGCGATGTAAGCGCCTTTGAAACGCTGTATCGGCAGTATGAGAAGCTGGTCTTTCGAACGGCTTATCTCGTCACCGGCAGTAAAGAGGCGGCGGCGGACGTCTTGCAGGAAGTGTTTGTCTCGGTGTGGAGGTTCCGGAATACCTATGACCCGAATAGAGGCAAGCTCACCACCTGGCTGCACCGCATCACCGTCAATCAGTGTTCAAAAGAGAAGGCAAGAAAAGCGCCAGCCGCCGTTTCGCTTGAAGAAAAAGGGATTGACCTGCCGGAAATGAAGCATCAGTTCCAGCCGGAGGACGTATTAGTTAACAAGATGGAATACGAGCGGCTGCTCAAGGCAATGGATGCCCTGGACACAAAGCACCGCTCGATTCTGGTGCTTCGGTACTTTAACGACCTGTCCTATCAGGAAATTGCGGAGGCACTGGAGATTCCGCTGGGTACGGTAAAGTCTCGACTCAACCAGTCACTACGATATTTAAAACAACAGATGAACCCGGGGGAGGCAGAGGTATGAGGGAAGAGGAAATGAGCTGTAAAGAAATATGTGAACTCTTAACTGCCTATCTTGACGGCGAGGTGACGCCGGAAGAGAAGGCATATGTCGAGACGCACCTGCCCGGTTGCCCGCAGTGCCGTGCTGAACTGGAGGCGTTAACAGCCACTCAGGTCAGCCTGCGTGGTGTGCTGAAGTCAATGGCCGATGAAGTTTCTTCTTCACCAGAGGCGTGGGACAAGGTACGGGCGCGACTGGAGAAAAAGTGTAGCTGGCTTGACGGCCTGCACAGACTATGGACTAGCAGGACATGGCAGGTAGCTACGGTTACGGCCGCGGTCGTTGTTATAGCGGTGATGGCTGCTATCTGGCAGTTTGGTGGGGTTGGTCAGGCACCGCCGATTCCCACCCCTGCCCCAGCACCCGCACCAGCCCCGGCTCCGGCACCATCACCAACACCCGTTCCCGTTCCCGCTCCGGCGCCTGCTCCAGCACCGACACCGGCTCCTGCCCCAACACCAGAGCAGCCACCGCCATCGTACATTTCGCTGCCCCCAGTCGAGTGGGAGCAAATTGCCCCGGCTGTCCATAACGCCGGTGACAAGATTGAGATTAACCTGTCCTTCGTCAACCGGACATCGGAACCCGCCATTATGGGCCCGTTTCCCCCAGAAATCAACATCGTGCGACCCAATTTAAAACCTGGGGAGGGCATCGTTCGCTCGTTCCCGGCCGGAAGTGGGGAACGTTTTTTCGAGCCGGGTGAAACGGTTATCCATAGTATTACCTGGAACCAGCGTGATGACGGCGGACACCAGGTAGTCCCGGGGTGGTATGAGGTTGACCTGACCGTTACCAGCCGTAGACCGTCAGAAGAGAACGGCGGTTCGATTGGCGGCATGGCCACCAGAGTGCTGATATTACCCCCACAGGGAGTGATGGAGAACACTATCGAGGTGAACCAGTCACAAACGGCTACCGACCTGCCTTTCACCTGGGGGCGGGAGGAGCAGCGCATCGCCGTGACCATTACCCTGGAGCGCGTGGAGATGACCGCCGACAGCGTCAGGTTCACCGCCCTGGTAACCTCACCCAGCTATTCTTTGCCCCAAGGCCCTGAGCTGGCGCCACCTCAACGGATGCTGGCGGCCTATGCTCAGTATACCGTCGATGGTGTTACTAAGGATGCCGGGGTCACTGGCATGCGCCCTCTTGAGAACGGCCTGCAACTGCTATGGGGATATGCACCGGAAAACATAGACCCCATCCCTAGCGACGCCAAGGAGCTTACCTTCACAATAACTCAACTTGGAGACTGGGAAGGTCCTTGGGAATTTAAGATACCGCTGGAGTAGTTGAATGTAAAAATGAGAGGTGCGGAGAATGCAAACGTTAAAAAATCTGTGTGCTATAGTTCTTATGACTCTGTTACTAATAACTTCAGTGGCGGGGTGCCAACAACCTCCCGTTCCGCTACCTGCCCCGCCACCGCCATTTCAGGTGAGCGCAACGCCTGAAGAGGCGCATTATCTACCTGGGGAATCAGTTGAAGTCAAGTTATCACTTACCAACGTGTCTTCAGAACCCATTACGCTAGACACGTACCCTCCAGAAATACAGGTGAAGCCGACCAGGCAGGATGAGGTAGTGTTTTCCGTGGCTGCCGGCACGCAGCCTTTGGAGATAAGTCCCAACGACACGATAACCCTGGAATTTACCTGGGACCAGAAAGACAACGAGGGGAAGCAGGCACCGGCCGGCTGGTATGCTGTCACCTTTGAGGATATTAAGGTCACTCAGGGAGATAGGAGAACTACATTCAACCCCGGAGCGGCGGTCCTCATTCAGTACCCTCAGGGCGCTATGGAAAAGACCATTGAACCGAACGAGTCCCGGGCGGTAAACGGAATCACGGTCACGCTGGAGCGCTTTGACCTAACTTCCTCAGGTATGACGGTCTACGCCGTCGGTACGCTGTCCGGTTATCCTGTGCCTCCAGGTATCACGAACACAGCTAATGCCATGGAACATGTTTCTGCGGAATACAGCGTCGATGGTGACATTGTAAAGCAGGCAGGCTCCGCAGGGATGCAATATCTCGAGAACGGAACGAGGTTTATCTGGGACAGACACGTTGACCCTATTCCGAGCGATGCTAAAGAACTAATCTTCAGAATAGGTACAATAACATTGCGTTTCGCGCCGGACAGGCCCGATGAACTGGTCGACGGCCCCTGGGAGTTTAAGGTGCCGCTGGATTAACGCAGGAGGTGAGAAGATGAGAAAGATAGTAATAGGACTGCTAGTGTTGTTTTTGCTGTCTGCGCCCGTTGCCTGCGCCTAAGAGACAACACCGACTCCTGCGCCAACACCGCAAGCTCCGCCTGTTGTCACACCGCCGGCACAAGGGCCGCCGGGAGCTGCCAATGATGACGTAGTATCCGCTCCAGGTGGGTTCACTTACCGCGCTTTTATCCACCAGGAGGGTCAGCCCGACTGGCCGCCTGTCCAGGAAAAGGAAACAACGATTAAAGCTCTTTCTGGCACCATCGACTTTAAGTACCGCGATTATATCGAAACAAAAGCTGGAGAGACGAGAAATAATATTATCTTTCTATTCGGCCAGAAAGCGCCGGACTTACTAGACCCTCTTCAAGTAAAGTACCTGGCTGTGGACCTTCCCGAAGGTATTTCCGTCCAGAGAGACCAGAACCAGCAAATGTATGGGGGTATCGGCGGCCAGGATAAAAAATCATCTAGGGTGGTGCTTAGAATATCTATCGCGTCGCAAGTAAAGCCGGGTGAGTACACCTTTGCAATCCATCTTGAGTATGAGGCGAAGGATTTTGGTAGCCTTCCCTGCACGATTAAAGTTATTGAATAAGGCTTCCATGGGAGCGGCTGGATAGAGTTACGGTGGAATGAAGGCTCAGATTTATCATAGATAACAAATCTACCTCTGACATTCGTGCAACTGTGCATTGAACAATCCTCGGTATTGTTCAACCTCGCCGCATCCCACAATAAGTCAAAAGGTTAAATCAAGAACTAGCACGTTTATCGCCCTCCCCCGGGACTGTTTAGAAGGAAACTGGGAAAATAAAAATCCTCCCATTTCAGGGATATTTCTATACTGAGCGTACAGCCTGGAAAAGTTGGATTAAGCAACGGAATCCCATATAATGGCAACTGGTAACGACTTCAAGGGTTCACTTGTGATCGGTAAGGTTCTTGGCCGATATGAAATGGAGGTTGCATATGAGCGTGGCGGTATGTGATCAAAAGGCATTCTATCCCTTTCGGAGTCTAGTTAACGGTCCCCTTACGGATTTGAGCGAGTTGACCGAGGTTGAGCGTTTTGTCCGAACGGTTGTCCTTCATGACGAAATCTCAATGGTTTTGGAGCCATGGCCTTACGATTCAAACTCCGAGCGTGAGTGGACGGAGGAAGAGCAGCGTAGAGGCGTACGTAACGTAATAGTAGGGATAGGTCCCGTTTTGACCGGCTACGATTTCTTCACTGATAAACTTGGCGTTGGGGAGCCTGTGCCAGACATTATGCTATCGCCTGCTTTGATTGAAGTGGCGCGAAAGTATTCAAATGCGGAGGAAGGAAACGTTTATTACAGGGCTCACATTGATTATCTAAGGTGTATCGTAGGCTTGGTACAGAAAGGGGGCAGTGCGCTCCTCGCAGGGGAATTTGGGAGCACCGCAATCGAAGCTTCGTCTAAGTACCCAGAAAGACTTTTTGAGAATCTAGATCGGGATTGGCAGCAATTTGCACGGGAAGTAGATTCGGGCAAGATTCGCTTCATAGTTCCACCAATACTCTCAATTATTCTCACACGATGTGCAAGACGCGATGCAATAACCGATGTCCTCAAGGACCTTCGATATGAGTGGGCAGACGCACGTGCGAAAGTTTGGGCGCTTTTGGACCAGTTAAAGACCGTACGTACTGTTAAAAACATGCGGAAGATTAAGCAAGCACTAGCTGCGGCATCTTTGTTAATGTCCCCTGTGCAGAACGCTATCGACACGCGTCCTCTTCGGGTGTTGTGGGATCTAATTGCGGGCAGTGTGACTGGGGCTGCCACTGCGATGATTTCAGGTGGGCACCCGAATATTGGAGCAGCTATAGGTGCCGTGGGCGCTGCTTCCAGCTCTATTCCCCAGAGCATTAACGAATTGGGTCCTGCACTGTTCGGTCGTGGGGCATTTGACTTGGCAAGGCGCGTCCAGCAGGAAACCTTGTGCGTTGAATACGATGCATTGACGAGACTTCTGACGGATGCTGAAAAGCGTAAGCTGGGGCTTTAGGTAAGCACGCTCTTTGCAATAAGACTTTTTAGTACTCTGTTTGATACGCCGAGTTACCGTTGCACTAATACTCGGTTTTGTTTAATAGCAAAACGCTCTTATTTTGGCGCTTGCCTCTTTCCACCTAGTTGTTCACGCTAGCCAATATGAGAGAAGGAAGTCAACCCCCTAACCGTAATCTCTTGGAATCTCCTAATAAAACTGCATAATGTTAAATTCCTCCAGGTTTTTATAACTGCCCTTATTGAGGGCATTCCGGCATTTAATTTCTTGAACTAGAGAGCACGTTATGTTTAAATGAAATACACTAAACAGATAGAAGAAAATAGAGAAAGGAGATAAAAATGACTGAGACAAAATATGGGAAGTACTTCAAAACATATGAGGCAAAGCCAGAGGAGATAGAACGAGGGCGTACTGGTATAGCCCGTGTGGACCACAACGCCTTTGAAGGATGTAACTTCTACTGGGTTCACTGGAATCTTCCCCAAGTTGCTGGCCGCTCTGCTGATACTTCCGGCGTAGGGCATCCGCCACACATACATAAGGATGCCGAAATCCTGATGCTTATTGGCACAAACCCGGATGACCCTACTGATCTGGGAGCGGAGGTAGAATTACAAATGGGTTCGGAGAGGGAAAAACATACAATAACTAAGTCTACAGTGGTCTATATCCCTCCGAATCTCATACACTGTCCGTACATCATAAAAAGAACAGATAGACCATGGATATTTGTAGAAGTGAATCAGGGGCCTGTTCATACTGAAAAACTGTTTCCGCAGATATTAACAGAAGAAGAAAGAAAATCCGTAGATTGGTCTAAATGGAAAGAGGAAGGTTATTAACTAAGGGTTACACGGTGCCCCGCATAATAATTTGCGCTTAGTCTTTTGTACCAACCGGAAGGTAGCTAGCGAGTGTATCGGGCATTTTTTTGCTGCGATTCCGGGCCTAAGGTTGCGAATGGGGGGGCCGGGAAGGGTAATTTTTAGATAATTTGTGACCGAGGTCACTAAAACTCAAAATGTTAGCTATAAAGAAGTCATATCTTGACCTCTCTTATAGTCTCGTGAACCTCTATAGTTGTCTGTCCTCGGGAATTCGTAAATCTAGTTTTTACGCTTGGTCGAGATGGTTAAAATAGAACTTGACTTCGACATATTCGCGATAACAGTTATTTTAAGTCAATATGTATACTTGACTATCTAGACTGTATTGGCTAGACTTAGCGCATGATTACAAGGTTAGGTATACAGACGAACTGAGTTTCTGTGTCTAACCTTACACGTACGCTCACGTAGAGAGGGGATTGCTATGGTTAAGTTAGCGCCAATTTATAAAGAAAGATCTAATTATTCACAGACTCGACTTAATGAACTTGGGAATCGAATTGGCAAAATACCTGGAATTTCCGACTATACAAATTTAACAATCTTTGGGGCTGGTTCGTTTGCACGCTACGAGGCTTGTCAGCACTCTGATATTGACATCTTCTTCTTATGCAAGGAGGAGCGCGAGGATCTGCCCGAACCGCACACTAGTGAGCTACGCCTCTTTGGAAATTTGATCGACATTGTCGATAATATGAGCTTCCCGAAATTCTCAAATGATTGTCAATACTTGACCATTTTGCATAGCCCCCGAATCCTTCAATATATTGGTAGCCCTATGGACGATCATGAGAATTATTTCACTGTGCGTATGCTGCTACTTCTGGAGAGTAAGTGTCTTTATGGAGAGACCACCTATAATGATATTACCAGGGAAATTGTCAATTCATATTTCAAGGACTATCCCGATCATGAGAAGACCTTTCAACCAATCTTTCTTCTTAACGATATATGCCGTTTCTGGAAGACCCTCTTAATGAACTACGAGTTCAAGCGTCTTGGCAAAGATATTAATGAAGCAGAGAAAACCAAGCAGAAGGTCCGAAACTTCAAGCTTAAGTTCAGTAGAATGACCACATGCTTTGCGACCATAGCTTCAATCTGTAGCTACAAAATTCCGGTAAAAGAAGATCAAGTGATCGAACAGACGCGTCTCACGCCACGTGAGCGGCTGGAGAACATTCCGACCCGTGTGCCAGAAGCGGAAAAGACCGTACAAGAAGTGCTTACTCGCTATGCTTTTTTTCTGGAAAAAACAGGGCTTACAACTGATGATCTACAGAGTCATTTTTCCGATAAGACGAAGAGGACCGAGATGTTCCGAGTTGCTAACGAATACGGCGATTCTATGTTTAGGCTATTGCAAGTACTCGATAACTCCCATAAAGATAACGGTAAGTTCCTTCGTTACCTGGTGATATAGCATGCCAACCGCCTACGTACTCTATATTGAAGATAATATTGTAGGTCCATGCCTGCATCTAATTCGGAGTGTATGCAATCCCGAATCAAGCTCTAGCCCTCACATTACTGTCAGATATCCGATAGACAGACTTCAGGGAAATGATCTAACTGCATATCAAAACGCCTGCATTGATGAGATTGACATCATCGAGCCAGGGACGTTTGGTTTGGAAGACACTAAGCCAGTTCGAAACTATACCGTGTTCGTGAAGTGCAATTCAGATATATTGGAAACGCTGTCTTATAAGCCACACTATCCGGATAGCACCTTTCACATTACTCTATATGACGGGCGGTCTCTTGAATTTGCTAAGCAGCTACTTCAGGTTTTACAACGCTTCCGGTGGGGATTCACTGTTCCACTATCTAAACATACTAAACTGACCCAGATTGAAATAGGAAGGCACAGAAGGAACAACACTAGCTCTGTCCTGGTATATCCGGATAAACTAAAATCGCTGTTCCACGCGATCACATCCGAGCGTCTAAGTGGAACCCTCCTCGCGAGTCTTGTGGATGAACAACGACTAGAGCTTACCGAGGCTATCTGTGCTCACCTGCATAGTGCGGCCGCTAACCTCCCAAAGGCAGCGTCGCGTGCGGCATTAGCGGGCGGAAGAGGTCGTACGGTCCCCCATTTTAATCAGTATAAGTACTCAGTAGGTGAGCAAGAATTCGACTCCAGCGCTCCCGAGCTAAGCAAGAGGCTAGCGGATGATTATGAACCTTTCACAACCCTCTACCTTACTCCTCCTGAGCTTGCCCACGATATTGTTGAGTATGCAGTCAGCAAGTTGAGCCCGCATATTCGCGGCGCTGTTGACTTCGGAGATCCGGCTATCGGTACTGGTGTGTTCTTCTCCACCCTCCTTAATGTCCTTACTGAAGACAAGATTAGTTCGGCAATCGGGATTGAGATAGACTTGGAAAGAGTTGACGAAACGCGCAAGCGGTGGTCGCATAGGGGCCTGGAGGTTGAACGCGGAGACTATCTCCATATGGATCAACTACCGCCGAGAACACTGATCCTTGCCAATCCACCATACATGAGGTACCAGCAGGTGCCGCCGGCGTATAAACAGAAGCTTCAAGAGCGTGCTTCAGCTCAGATGGGGATGCGGATAAGTGGCCAGTCCAGTCTTTATGTGTATTTTCTCCTTCTTAGTCACGGATGGATGAAGAAGGAAGCAGTAGCCGCAT
>JBGPRB010000054.1:0-13914 GCA_041489355.1 Dehalococcoidia bacterium | reverse complement strand
CTATTCATCCAGGGATCGACAGAGGTCACCGATTTATTTCCACCGATGGTATGTAACAAAAACAGGCCGTCATCCTCTAAGCATCGGTGAACAACTTCCATATATGTACGGTAATTCTTATAACCTACATGTTCAATCATACCTATCGACACGATACGGTCAAATTTTTCGTTTACGCCTCTGTAATCCTGTAATCTAATTTCAACCGGAAGCCCCTCACACAACGTTCGTCCGAATTCCATTTGTTCTCTGGATACCGTGATCCCAACTCCTTTAACCTTGTGTTTCTCGGCAGCATATTTTACGAAACTACCCCAACCACAACCGATATCAAGTATTCTCATGCCGGGTTGCAACCCTAATTTCTGGCATATTAATTCCAACTTATTCTCTTGAGCTGTATCCAGAGTATGAGCATCTTTCCAATAACCACAACTATAAACCATACGCTTGTCTAGCATATTGACAAATAGTACGTTACCCAGATCATAATGTTTCTCTCCAATCTGAAAAGCCCTCTTTCTTGACTGCATATTAAGAGCCCGTGCCAGTAGGACTTCATAAAGCAAAGCCCAGTTCTTTTTGATTCTATTCTGTATTTGCGCGCGGATGACCCGGAAAAAGAATTCATCAAGTGTCTCACAATCCCACCAACCATCCATGTAAGATTCTCCCAGACCAAGTGAACCTTGAACTAAAACCCTCTGACGAAACTTCTCATTATATACCCTGATATCCCATGGATTATTTCCATTAATCTTTATCCCTGCCAAAGACAATAGCTTCTGTGTGGTATCCATTAATTTATCCGTTTTCATTATTTCAACTCTCCCTTCGAATTGGGGCTTCCTTCGGACTCCGCATAACTACCTTGAAGACAAACCTGGAGTTCGTCTAACGGGCTTAAGACTGTTGAATGCTAACATAAACGGCAAAATACAATCCAGCGCACCCGCAATTTTTCGTCCATCAAGTAGCATGAGCTGAGACAATTGAGGGTGCATTTTTACGCCCAAAACAAACGTTAAAAGGTGCAGTAAAATCTGATTTACTTGGTAGTAAAGACTCAATCGGCAGTGCGTCACAAGTTACTTGATTGTTTAGATCTTATAGAGATATCGCGAGGAGTGACCCATCGCTTGTTTATATAAATAGCCTATGCTCAAATGTTTACAATCATAGCAGGCCTCGTAAACGGGGAGCTAAGGTGTCTCGCAGTCCATCCCCAACCATGTTAAAGGAAAATACTAGCAGCATAATTGCAAGACCGGGGGCAAACGAGAGGATGGGATGGGTCAGTAAATATTCACTGCTGTCATTGACCATACTTCCCCAGGCGGCGATGGGTGGCTCTATACCGATACACAGAAAGCTGAGTCCAGCTTCAGTTAATATAGTAGTGCCTAACATCATGGTCATAACGACGATGAGCGTTGGAATGGCGTTGGTTGTCGATTGCCCGCCCCGACCATAGCTTCAAACTAAGCTGAATTATAAAAGGCACGACAAACAAAGCGTAAAGAATCTAATCGTAATCAGCCGGCTTATCCGGAAGCCCGCATGTTCCGTCCTCGCATTAATTATCCAACTTATTCGCTCGCCACTTATCAATAGATACACTGGCTGTGTAGCGATAATCCGAAGCTTTCCATAAGGGACTTGTCTCTCCGCCTACGACAATGATATTAATATTGTCCGGTTTATGATAGGGAGCTATCAGCGCGTCATCGGGGAGCTTTTTCCAGGAAGCGTAAGGCTCTATTCCCTTGTATGCTTCAGAGGCCACCAGCATATCTATATAATCTGTTTTCCAGTATTGTCCTGCCGGCATTTTGATGTTCTTAGATAACCAGCGGCAGTAATCCTGCTTGGTACTAAAGCCCTCGTTCTCCTTCAGATTCCTGGCAACAAGCGGGTCCATTATTATAGTAGCCGCGGAATCAAGCGGCGGGATCACGGCTAGCTCGAGATTCAGTTCCTCCCCCAGTGTCCGGTTGGAGGCTGCTCCGGTACTGTTGATAACAGCCCATCCCCGGAAGATACTGACCACACTCTCTTCAGCCTTGAAACCCTTATCAACATGAAAAGGCGTCCAGACGCTCCTCTCCTCATTCTCCGCAACGCACATATTATTATAGATAAGATTACTCCCCTGTGAACTCCACAACGTCTTTTTAGGCTTAGCATATCCCCAGCAAATGCTCATCAACGTCCATGCCCTGCCGATTACCGAATTTGCCATATTTACCGGACTGAATGCGCCGATACCGGAGTTCATACCAATCTCATTGCGAATTGGCCCATTCACCAAAAGCATGGCTGAAAAGGCTGTTGTAGAGGGCATAAGCGACGATTGTCTGGTGGACGCAACAGCCAGTATCACGGGAAAATGTTCCGGCCTAGCGCCGGCCATGACCGCCGTAACCGCAATATTGGCAACAGTGTACTTGACAAGTTTCCCGGTATCCATCTGGAATGTTTCACCAACCACTTCGTCCGGAGAAGCGCCGGTGCCGGCGAGCATTTTCTTCACCCGCTCCTCGGTAGGAAGTATGATGGGTAATCCGTCCGTCCAACCTCTTTCATAAAATAGACGCTGCAAGTTGTCTTCAGTATCCGGTTCAAGGAATTCCTGGGGAGCGCCGGCTTTTACGGTTTTGGTAGATTCAGGCGCCAGCTTCGTTTTGCTTACCGGTTTTGTCAATACGTCGATTATTTCACTGATGACAGGTTTACCGGTATCCGGGTCGTTGCCTGCGATATACCTATCGAGGACTTCAGGAGACATACCTATCACAGGAAGCGGCGTATATATGAAAGGTAAAGAAGCGGCTCTCGGGTTATCCTTGGCAACGCTTTCCATCGTGTAACTTGAGACAGGAGCAACCGGGATACCATAGTTCTGTTCAAGTTTCGTGCTGCCTCCAGCGACCGCTGAAATACAGCCCGGTCAGCCGGCTACGCCGAGGACAACGGCATGACCCTTTGCTTTAATTTCCTCCCAGAGGTCATTCTTATCGTCCATGAACACATTCCCCGGTTTCCGCTTCACTATCGCGGTGACGGACGGCATATTTTCGGCAAACCACTTCTGCAATTGCAGCATGAAATTATAGCCGCCCCCGAAACCGATATCCACCAAATACACAGTTTTGTTCTCCAGTGTGTCCAGCCGCTTGGCAAAAGATGGTGAAGACGGTGCCGGTCCGCCCATACCGGGAGGTCCAAATCCACCCGTACCCTTCAGGATTCCAGCTTCGGGGCTTATTACTGAAAAACGTACTTCACTTGACATTATTATCCTCCATTCGAATGTTCAGGGTTTAGCTGCATCCTTGATTAAAAGGGTCCCCTGCGCTCTTTGACCCATGTTAAATCCGCTCTGGCTTTCCCCCATCCGGCTTCGACTGCGCCCTCCATGGGGTTGTTTTTGCCCATGCGTTTCCTCATTTCTTCCATGCGCTTCTTCATCAGCTCTTCCTGTCTCTGCATGCCTTCAGGAGTGGCATAATTGATAATCCGCTCAAAATTGTCCCTCAACATTCTCTCCGGGTCCGGGACCGGGATAATAAAGAGTTGCTCGTTTTCAATCTCCTTCTTAAGTACGTATGCCAGCTCCACAGGATCTATTCCAAAAGAGTAATGGTAACGCATAAATTCAATTGTCTTTTTATTAATATTATACCCGGTGTTTGCCAGATGCTTTGGCCGTGTAAATGATGCCTCGGCAATATTTGACTTGATACCACCCGGGCACAGGACAGATACACCTATACCATACGGTTTGAGCGCCTGATAATAACTCTCCATGAGATTATTAACTGCGGCTTTGGCAGCCGAGTATGGAGCACACCCGGATGTTCCCATAAAACCTCCCATCGAGGAAGTCGTGGCGATATAGCCTCCCTTGCCGGCTTTTATCATGCGCGGCACGAATGTCACCATACCGTTGATGACGCCGCCAAGACAAACACCCATTACCCAATCATAATCTTCAAATGTCGAGGCTTCAGCCGGACCAAAGGCATTGACACCCGCCGTATTGAATAAAAGCTGCGGAGGGCTACCGAACACCTCTTCTACCTCATCTGCCGCCGCCGCGTATGCCTGGCGGTCCGTAATGTCCAGTCTTATCGCATGGACTTTAACCTTTTTCTCCCGGAAGTACGCCTTTGCCTCGTCCAGATGGTCCTGACGGATATCTGCAATTACAATCTTACAGCCGGCTTCTGAAAACACCTTTGCCTGACCGAACCCGGCACCAGAAGCGCCTCCGGTTATAAAACATACTTTACCAACAAAATCTTTCATTATTTCCTCCGTTATATTCTACCAGTCCGGCGGGCCTACCTGTTTCTGTTTATCATAAATGTCATTATATATTATATCCCCGAAATGCTGAATTACTTCCCAGCGCTTTTCATTCCGCGGCTCATCCGGGCAGGCGCGCATTATCGCTTCGTTGCGGGCGTTGAAACCCGCCTTCCATTCCGTATGGGTGATGATGAAAAGGTCGTTATTCCTGATAGCCCGCAATACGCGCTCGCCGGTCTCTGCCGGGTCCATAAATACATCCTTCATTTCCCCCGGTGGCCGACGGGGCGGCTGACCGTCCCTCGGGGGCGGAGGCATTTTAGGAGGCCAGGTTTCTCCCTCGTTCCTTAGATGAGCGGGGCGATTGACAAAAGAGGATAAACCAAGATTGCCCATCGTCGGCCCGGGAACCAGTATCGAAACCCCAATCCCTTTATTCTGAAGCTCGGAAGCGAGGCACTCCATCAAGCCTGCCACGGCGTACTTGGTCGTGCAGTAGATAGTGAAGTTGCTCGAGCCCATAAGGCCGCAGGTCGAGGAAGTGGCGACGATGTGGCCGCCCTCCCCGTGCTTCAGGATGCGCGGTACAATCGTCATCACACCGTTGATAACGCCGCCTACGTTGACGCCCATGCTGTAATCCCAATCTTTGTAAGTTAATCTCTTCAGTGGACCGCCCGAGCCTACGCCGGCGTTATTGACCAGCACGTGTATCTTGCCGAAGACTTTTTCCGCCTCATCGGCGGCTTTAACATAAGCGATGCGGTCGGTAACGTTCAGATTGATGGGATGGACAGGCAGTTTAGCCTTTTTGAAATAAACCGTCGCTTCATCCAGAGCGTCCTGGCGCATATCAACGATGACCACCTTCATGCCGTATTTGGCGCAGGCCTTGGCAATCCCCAGCCCGATGCCGCTGGCGCCGCCGGTGATAAAAGCTACTTTCCCTTTGATATCTTTCATGATTGATTTTCTCCTTTCTTTCAATCCATATATTTAAATTCTAGTGCGATATACCACAGGAGCCGTCTTTACAGGCAACCGCCACCGGCATCCGCAGGGGTTTGGCATCTTTCTTGATGCCGGCTTTCGGTATCCATGGGTCGATGACCGCCGTCTGGAAATAGGAGAAATCGGTACAAAGCCACAGGGGGTTCATCTCGCCGCCGACGACGACGAAGTTCACCATCTCCGGGCGCTTGAAACGGGGATTCATCTCATTCACGAGCCATTCGCTCAACTTAAGTGGGTCGTCCCAGCCTTCCTTTTTAAGGTTCTTGGCTACCAGCGGGTCACAAACGAACGTAAATGCGCCGCCGAAGGGATTCATTCCCTTCATTACTTGCAACATCCGCTGTCCCGGGCCTATACCCCCGGTGAAAACATTCCAGCCCCGGAAAAGGCTGACCGTGTTCTCATCGCGTTTGAAGCCCTTGCGCACGTGGAAAGGCTCCCAGACGCTCAACTCCTCGTTTTCCGCGCAGCACATGTTGTTGTAATTGATAGTGGTTCCGGTGCTGGCGGTGAATGTGGCGCCGGGCCGGACGTCCCCGAAGTTAATGCTCATCAGCGTCCATGCCCGACCGATAACGGAGTTGGCGTAATTGACCGGGCTTAAGGCGCCGAGTCCATAGTTCATGCCGATTTCATTACGAATGGGGCCGTTGACCACCATCATGCTCGCGAAGGAAGTCGTCGAGCTGGGCATGGAAGGCCGCCCCGAGGCGCCTAACGCCAGGATAACCGGGAAATGCTCCGGCCTGGCCCCCGCCATGACGGCGATGGCCGCCACTCTCTCCACCGTATACCGGAGCCTCTCCTCGTGGGTGGTCACGGACATCATGCCGACGACTTCCTGCGGGTCGTGGTCGGTGCCGGTGAGCATCTCCGCCACGCGCTCTTCGGTGGGCAGGACAATAGGAAGGCCGTCAGTCCAGCCGTTTTCCAGGAAAAGACGGTGTAAATTAGCTTCGGTATCCGGTTCGAGCAGTCGCGGCCGGAGCGGTCTCTTGACAATTTTCGGGTGCTTTTCCGCTTCCGTCAGCGGCTGGGTAAGGGCGGAAATAACTTCCTCCATGAGGGGCGCCCCGCTTACCGGGTCGTTGCCTTCCACGTAACCGTGCAACGTTTCACGGGAGACCCAGCCGACGGGGTAGGGCGGGAAGCTCCAGCGGAGGTTCATGCCATGGCTACGGCCGTCACGCTGGACGTAGTCCGCGAAACGGGCGGTGACGATGGGGGCCGTCGGCACGCTGTAGTCGCTCTCCATCGTCCGGGAAAATTCGGCGATACTCGCCGAACAGCCGTCTCAACCGCCGACGCCGAAGATTACGGCGTCGCCGTTTTTCTTGATTTCCACCCAGAGCTCGGGTTCATCGGTAAACATGCCGGTCTTCTTATGGCGTAGCTCGGTCTTTATATTTGGCCGGTTACGCGTAAACCAGTCCCGGGCCTCTTCCATAAAATCCGCGCTGCCGGCAAATCCCGTATCAACCAGGAAAACGGTCTTGCCTTCTAGGTTATCCAGGCGCGGCGCCATTTTAAGGGCACTCAGCGCTTCAGCCGTATCTCTTGGCTGGTTTACTGGGTCGTGAATGGCCCAGCGAGGTGAATCAGGGTTAAGCCTCCGCCCGAAGACACCGCTGGGCTGACCCCTGGGGTCTAGTACCGCGATTTTTTGGTCGTGCTTTTTCATCGCTCTCCTTATTGACTAAAAATATTTAGTTATATTTACTATCGAGCAACACACCATAGTTGACTAAAATTAAAGTAATGGCGGGATATACGTACCATAAATAGTCTTAAATATCATCCTAGTTGATATAATTTTGCTTTTCAAATTAACCTTTTTATCGGATAATTTTTGGGTATACCCAGGCAATTCATGTCACCATCACAGAAAGAATGTCCGGTAGCTTTTTATCCGCAGGCATGGTGCTAGAGCGGATTTAAACGGTCTTCACTGTTTGACCTGCCCCCAATAGTAACACTACATCTTACCTCGGTACTATAGTTCAAATAGCCTCAGGAGTAGACGGCTGATATCTGAGAGTGTTGTGTAGACGGATGTGATTATAGTTCATCAAGAAAACAAAAACAGGAGAGTCGAACTCTACCTGAAACAATGCTCGAATTCATTAGATATTCGAAAACGCTCCTATGTAACTTAGTATAACAATTATCAGATAGAATCTCCGGATTTTTACCTTTCTTTCCTCAATGTTGCGTTCCTACTCATTTCGAGACAGTCCTGTCTGCTATTTCCTCAAGCTTCTCCTCGATAAACATTTCCGCTTTTAGTAAATCTCTCTCATTAGGTCTGTCTTGAATATCTCCATGAAAAGTTCCGGGTGTTGGATTATGAAGAAATCTCCCCGGACAGCAGAAGTGCCCGATACATATAAACTTCAGATGCTCTATTTCCAGCGCCAGCAATTGCATGCTGGGTTCAGCTTCTTTTGGACCAAATTCATACCCGGCGTAGGTGGTAAAAACGACCGCCTTTTTTGAATCAGGTCCAAGAACTATTTTCCGGTGATATTTCATTACATTTGGGTCTTCCCAAGGCGGAGGTAAATCTGGCAAAGGCTCTTTTATATATGGAATGGTTTCATCCCGGTTTCGAAGAGCTATTCTCGGGTCTATCCCGAGTCTGAGTCTTCTTAGAACATTTAGTATTTCATTATAGGGAAGATGGACCCTGATCCCTGAACCCGCACATAAAAAATCATAGTCATTGATGTCAAAGGGAGGATTAAGAATATCCTCCGCTTTTTTACGAATCTTGAACAAATCACATTCCCAACCATGCCGTTCAAATGTACTCTTAAATCTTAACGCGACCTTCTCGGTATTGCCGGTATATGAAGAGTATATGATTAAACATTTCTTACCCATTTTCCCCTCCAACATATATTTTAGAGTTCTAGTGAAGTGTTCTGATAATCAGGCCCTTGTATTAATTAATATTATTAGCGTAATAACTTTATATCTAGGTGCCCAGCGTTTCAAATAGCTATATGATCGGATGTGAATATGTGACATCAAATATAGGAAAAATATGAGAGTTGAACTCACCCTGAGGGATGCTACACAATACTTGTCTGCTGCAAATTCTGCCTAATAACGACCGTACTCCCTGATTGAGTCCAACATTCTTTTAAATTCTGCGGCGGTACCTTTATCCGGGAGCCTTATGTTGAGGATTAGCCCTCCTCCTTTACCACACCTGTCAATCAGATCCTTAGTATATTTTTCCACTTCGCGGAGGGACCACAGTTTCGATGACAGAGGGCCTCGAACCATAATGCAGGTGTGGCCACCAAGAATTTCTTTTGCCTTAGTTGCGTCCATGTATTCGACAGAGGCCACTATTTTTCCTTTTGGTAATTCCAGAAGGCGCTCTAAACGGTCACCAAATTCTGCCTCGAAGAACGGAATCGGGACATACCCCAGGTCTATCGTGGCTTGCAACGCCTTCTTTAGTCCCGGCCAGTAAAACTTCTCGAATTGTTTATCAGACATGAAGGATTTGTCCCCCCGCCAGAGGGGCATACCAGTTCTTTTAGGGTTGCCCCTCTTTTTAGGGTCAGCCGGCGTGGCTCCAGCAATGCGTCTTTCCAGTATCATGTCGCATGCCTGGAGCAGCTTCTCCGGCTGCCGGTACATGTCTAACATCGAACCCTTCATACCTCGTAAAAAGCTGGAGACGGTATCAAAAGGCGCGCCGCCTACGCCGCCGGTGCCCACATGGGCGAATGCCGGGAAACCGAGCGAAGCCAGATCTTCATAGGCATCCCCGATGGTTTTTCTGAATTTTGCCGTCTCCCGCCCGGCTCTGGATAAAGACCTCGCGAGCCGTATAAACTCCGGAGAGGCAAACAGAGGAGTAACCCCTTCGAAACCCTGGAATAAAACCCCGAGAGGAGGGAGCTTTGAAAGCGGCAGCAAGGCTCCATACATCCGCGGCAGGTAATAGCGTATCATGAAATCTGACGGGTCCGAAAGGAAAAGGTCGTATTCGTCTTCTTTCATAAACTCACCTTCAATAAACTGGTATTCATAATCGGGAGGAAGCGGCCCACCGGGCCACAACCTGTTCTTCACATCGAGAGCTTCAAGAGCATCGCCTGAAGTCGGTAATCCAGCATTACACATATCAGGTTCAAGGTCCAGGGTAATTTTACGCATAGCCCTTTTCCAGCCGATAGGATCATAATAAGCAGCAGAGTTCTGAATGCCAGTATAGCTGCTGGTATTCACGTTAGCAGTAAGCGGGATTCTATCCGGTTCTCGTAGCTCGATGGCATCCCTTACCCTCTTCTCTCTTTCTTCGTAGAGTTGTTCCGTGGTTTTGCCGGTCTTCCTCTCTATTTCATCCTTTAATATTTGCTGTTCCTTCTCATATTGTTTCGATGAAAGTGATGTTGACATATGCTGCCCCCTTAGTTCGTGTAAAACTCTAATAAACTGCAGACGATTATAGTTTAATCACAATGAAATAACAAGAGAGTCGTACTCCACGGGGGACAATACTCTGTAACGGTTTTCCGGGGACAGGTCAGATAAATTTCTGCCTTTATAAAGTACATCATGATTTGCGTATAAGAGACTTACCCGGGCATCTTTACCAATATCTCAGAGAATTGCGGAATAACTCTCTCAAATCGTCAACAGTAAAAAGCCTTGGCGACAGGCTATTCACTCGATGCTGCGGCAGAGTCCCTTCGACCAATCTATCAACATCAGAAGCCGTATAACCTACAGCTTCGAGGCCATTAGGCATTCCTGTTTTTTGCATCAGAGAGATGAGGAAACCGGCAAGTATTTCACCTGCGTCCTCAATTCTACTCTTGGTGATATCTATGCCCATAAGCTGGGCAGCTTTCAGGTGCCTCTCCGGATTGGCTGCGGCAGTAAAACGAAAAACAGACGGAGCGCATAAGATAACCGCCATCCCGTGGGGAATAATAGGATAATCAACGGGATAACCGAGGGGCTTGAACTCGCGCACCATCCCGGAGACAGGATATGACATGCCGTGCGCCAGATGGACACCGGCGTTGCCGAAACCGATACCCGCGAAAGTTGCGGCCATCATCATCTGGCTGCGCGCTTCATCATCTGCCGGATTTTCAATTACCCGGATGATATTGCCGCTTACGATTTCAATAGCCCTGGTTGCCCAGATATCGCTAATAGGATTGGAGCCCTGATAGGTAGGTCTCAGGCGCGGATTTTCCGGCGCCGGGCGCCGGTTATAAGGCAATGCAGTATAGGATTCGAGTGCGTGGACCATGACATCGAAACCCGTACAGGCTGCGATTACTGGCGGCAGAGTTCTTGTATTTTCCGGGTCTACTATACCTTCCACCGGTCGTATCGCTCGGCTGGCAATCCCCGTCTTGGCGTGCATTTCGACGATATCGAAAATAGCCACTCCAGTTGTTTCACTCCCGGTACCCGCCGTGGTAGGTATACAAATCAACGGTTTTAGTGGGCCCGGCACGGGTGTTGCTTTACCGATTGGCGCGTTTACGTAGGTCAGGAAATCTGCCGGGTATGTTGAATACAGGTCAGCTACCTTGGCGGTATCCATACTTGAACCGCCCCCGATACCGATAAATCCATCGAAATTACCCTTCTTTGCAAAATCGATAGCTTCTTTCAAAGAAGTATCCGTCGGTTCAATACGCGTATCTTCATATAAAACAGCCTGTAAGCCTTCGTCTCCAAGAGCCTTGAGGGTTACCTGCACCGGTTTCTTTTTGACCATATTTCTATCGGTAACCACCATTATCCGGGTTGCTCCGAGTTCTTTCATATCGAAACCGACTTCTACAGTAGCGCCGAAACCGTACTTGATATTAGCTGAGCTTACGTTAATAATTGATTCTAAGGTCATGATTTTTTTATCCTTGAGTTATTTTCCCAGCTGAATCATCCATCTATTATACGCTTAATACTAACTTCAATACACCACAATCGAGAGACGAACTCTGCTGCAAACACGATATATCGTTAAATGGTTAAATATTCATCAACTTGCCTCAGCTGCTTGGTGATGATCTGTTCCGGTGAGTAAGATTTCCTGACCATTTATTCCACCTTTTTACAATATCATATCCGGTATCGTTTTCGGGGGGCAGGTCAGATTCTTAATCGTTTTTGCAAATTTTACTCGGATTTCATCATACGACTGATTTTTTTGAATAAGCGAAATTAATGGATACACTGCGGCATTAAACGCATCTTCTGCTCGCGAAATGTCAAAGAGTTCAATTATTGAATACTCAAGTAATAATCCCCTGATTTTCTCTCCATATTCCCTGACCAAATATTTATCAGGAGTAATAAAAGCTAACATGCCATTTGGTTTTAATAGTGAAAGCCCTTTCTCCATAAACAAAACGTAGATATCATAATCTTTGTACGCAGATACAAATATCCTTTTCATCAATTCTTTGTGATCGCTATCCTTTTCTTGTTTATGAATTCTAATGGCAGGAGGGTTGGCAATCACAACGTCAAAACCACCTTTTCTCTGGAAAACCTCGGCAAAATACAGCTTCCAGGCAAAGAACGGCTTCACCTTCTGCCCGCTGGTGAACTCCTTTAGCTGTTTCTCTGCCTGAGCAAGGTCAAACTTGTGATTCTTGTTTAAGGTTTCCGTGTCTTTTATTATGCCTTCATCTCTCTGCTGGATATTTGGCACATCGGCATATTTACGTTCAATATTCTTTAATTTGGTGAAATACTCCGCTTTCTGGCTCTGCAATTTACTTTCAAATATCAGTGCTATAAGCTTTTCTATGTCACTTTTTAGAGCTTCCTTTTTAGCTCTATCAGGCTCATATTGATACTCGCTCTTCTTATTCTGATACTGTGTAATCAGCTCATCCGTTTCATCTTTCATTAACTTGCCGTAAGAATTGGAATCATCTGCGTCCAGATTGATGCCCAGGATGTAAGTCTGTCTATCGGTGTCCAACTCAAAGCGCTGCGGGAGTATGCGAAGCAGCACGGTTACACGGTGGCGCGGGAATTTATCGACGAGGCGGAAAGCGGCCGCACATCGGCTAGACCCGCTTTCAGGGAGATGATAACTCTAGCTAAAACTAAGGAGCCACCTTTTAACGTGATTTTGGGTTGGAAATTGAACCGGTTTTCCCGTAATAGGATTGACTCGATCACATTCAAAGAGTTACTAAGCAAGCGGGGTATCAGAGTTGTTTCTATCAACGAACCGCTCGAAAATAATCCATCCGGGAAGCTTCTCGAAGGTATTATTGAGGGCATGGATGAGTTCTACAGTGCTAACCTTGGCCAGGATATCAAACGTGGCCTGAGGGAAGCAGCTGGCAGGGGTTTCTTTGTAGGGCGACAGCCTCCGGACGGCTTTCATAAGATAGTCGTAATGGATGGTAACAAGTCCAGGCACAAACTGGAACCTGATCCCATCGACTCGAAATCTGTGCGGACCGTGAAGCGAGCGTTCGCTATGGCAATGAACGATAGCGGCGCCAAGGGAATCGCAAAGACACTCAACAAAGACGGCTTGCGTACCAGTACGGGAGCGCGATGGACGAAGACATATGTTTATAAGGTACTTACAAATGAAGCATATTGTGGCACACTGGTGTTGGGTGGGAGACCTGGTTATAAGGCAATCCGCAGTGGTGAAACCCCTGTGAGGGTTGAAAACGCCTGGCCGGCTATCATTGACAAAGAAACCTTCTTGACTGTCCAACAAAAGATGGCATCCCGAAAGCCAACCGTAATCCATCCGAGAGTATTACCCAGTTTCTATTTACTCTCCGGAATCCTTTTCTGTTCCTGCGGCAAGGCAATGATTGGTCGCAGCGCCAAATCTCATCAATATTACTACTACACCTGCAACCGAAAGTTGAAAGAGGGATCGGACTCATGCCATACACGGAGTCTGCCAAAGAATAAACTGGAGACAATAGTAACCGAACACATCAAGAGCAAGATTCTGAATGACGATGTCCTGGAAAAGCTGGTTGCCTTGGTTAATCAGGACATTGACAACGCCCACTCCTCATACCGAGAGAAGCTGGAAGTACTGGATACTGAAGTCAGGGATGTGAGTTCAAGACTGACCGCACTTTATGATGCCCTTGAAACGGGAAAGCTTGATTTAAATGATCTCGCGCCCAGGATCAAGGAATTGAAAGCCAGGCAAGATGAGCTTTTTAAGTCACGGGTTTTGCTCGAAGCGGACATGACAATCCACGGTGTTCAATACGTCGATGCGGACAAAATTAAGTCATATTGTAGTGACCTGCGGGCTTTGCTGTCTGAAACAGACATCGTGAAGAGTAAAGCCTTCCTGCGGTCATTCGTGGAAAAGGTAGTCATCGACGTCAGCAAATGTACCGTTCAGTACAAACTACCCGTACCTGCTAACTGGCGAACGAGTGAGGATTTAGTTCTGCCTATTGAACCCTCTGGTGGAGCCGGGGGGATTCGAACCCCCTACCTCCTGCGTGCAAAGCAGGCGTTCTCCCAACTGAACTACGGCCCCAAACTATAGAAAAATTATATCACACACCCTCATTCCTTGTCAGTCACACTCTT
>JBGPRB010000053.1:0-13930 GCA_041489355.1 Dehalococcoidia bacterium | reverse complement strand
CTTTTTGGTCCACCTGAATCATCCTTCCCTCCGGTAGCTGGTAACTTACCTTTCAGCATACCGGATTATTATTTTCAGGTGGTCCCCTTTTTCATTGCCGTTTTCCTCTAAAGTGGTCCCCTTTTATTATGCCGAATACAGAAAGCCATTGAAACAGCAAGAAAATTTCTACAAGAGAGGAAAAAGAAATATGGATAAAAAACGTAACTACCGTGTGGTCACTGGCAGAGGTGTTGAATACTTTTCAAATCTAACCCCGCTCGCCAACTATGTAAAGACTTTGAGTGGCGACGGCTGGATAGTGACAGATTTGGTGAATAAAGTAGATATTACTGGGCAATTTAGACCCTTACCAAAACCAGCACCGCCTGTAGATGATGTTACCAAGCAGAAAGAACTTGAGGCTATGGATTGGATTAAAGAGTTTACCGAGGTTGAGCCAGAATTGGCAAGCGGTTCAGACCCGATTGGTTCAGAACCACAGCCAGAAGAAAAGATTGAGGTTGTACCAAAGAGGAAAAAAGATAGGAAAAATGCCAGACCTTAAACATTGTGATGGATACTACAACGACGGGGCATGTATCTCACGAGGAAAAGAGGATAATAACTTTGTCTGGCGTGGGCGGACTCAATGTATTTGTATTACTGATGGCGTGTCTCCATTCACCAATAAGAGTTGTGTTCACTGTGTAGAATTAAGACGTAAGCCACGAAAATCAATAAGGCATCCTGTTTTAAGGACTTATAAAATACCCGTAGCATACCCTGATATTCTGGTTCAATAGTTCTGGATAAAAAGATGGCAAAATTACTATACACTTACAGGGGAGAACGCAAACTCAAGGTTGGGGAACTTCTGTTGATTTATGATGATGGCACTCGTGAAAAGTTAAATAAAAAGCAGACTAAGATATTTTTCAGTAGGAAGAATAAGGAAAAGTAATATAAACGCTCAGAATTTGATTTGAGGCAATTTGGTAAGGGCGGGAATAGGAGATTGTAATATGTCAGAACTAATATATTCAAAGATTGAACTGGCTTCAGTGCTAGATTGTGATTTGAACGAAATAGATAAATTGATAAAAGAAGACAGTCTGCCGCACATTATCGTGGGTGGCAGAAAACTTTTGTTCTTAAAGTCCAGCATTGCCGCTTGGCTCAAGCAAAAGGAACTTCCCGTAAGGGGTGTTAAAGTGGTGGTGAAGTCAGAACCAAAATTAAAATTAGCGATGGGTTAAGGAGAGGTAAGAGTATGTTCCATATAGTTGGCGTGCTTGGTGTCAAACTTTTGTCGGATGGCTCAATGGCGAGATTGGAATCTAATATTCGTTATAACTTAAACACCCCAGAGGGTGTAATTAGATTTGTGACAGAGATGAATCCATTCCTCTCAATCACGGTAAAACAAGACCAAGTTGATGTTACAGAAAAGTTTAGGAAGTACATTATCTACTCTAAGTCAAGAGCAGAGGTGAAATAGGAGTTTGAATAAGATGGGACGTAAGAAAATAGACAGACGACTTGACCAGTGCAAGGATAAATTACTTGATAGAATTATTAATCAAGAAAATGCTAAAGAATTAAAGGAACTTTTATTAGTTTACAAGATACTGACAGGGGTCATTGAAGAAGAGATAGCTAAAAAAAGAAAAAAGTAATCACTCGTAAGGATGATGCACTTTCTTGCCAAAAACCTGTAAACTATACGTTTTTATCCGAGTTATATTTACTATCCACTGTAATCTGCTGACGCAAATCCTTCGTATTTTGGCATTCCAGGCGGGTGTTTTATACCAATTTGTCGCTGTTTATTCAAATAATTTTATCACGGAGTAATAATGACCTATGAAAAATTATGCGCCATTTGTTCTTGTCAACTGCACACAGAGAATCCCCGTATCCATTTTTGTTCAAAATGTTTTAAGAAATGGAATAGCGAGATATTGAATAAATCGGAGTGGGTTCGCTTTTTAGTGAACAATGAAGCCCACCGCAGAAAATATGGTTCATACGAAAATAACGGTAAACGAGTATACGTTAGTCTGGTCTATCTAGGTGATAGTGATATCGGTGAGTTTGGCGGAACTTATAAAATCATACATAAATTTAAGGAAGAAGGAGAGGAATAGATGCCAAGAGGAATTTATGAACGTCATATAAATGGCGAGGATAATCCATGTTATAGACACGGTGGTACAGGTACAAGAATTTGTAATATTTGGTACGACATGAAAAAAAGATGTAAACATAGCCCCGATTACTTCGGAATTGACGTGTGCGATGCTTGGAAGAATGACTTTGTGGCTTTCAGGGATTGGTCACTTGCTAGTGGTTATGATGATACTAAGTGTATTCATCGTATAGACAATACTGGTAATTATTCCCCACAAAATTGTGTGTGGAAAAACTTTGGCAAACATACCGCAGAACACCACATGAAACCAGTCAATCAATTTGATTTGGATGGCAACCTGCTTGCTACTTATCCTTCAATGAATGAAGCAGAAAGGCAAACTGGCATTGATATAACAACTATTTGGAAAAATGTTAGGGGTAAAATCAAACGTCCATATACTGGCTTCAAATGGACATATGCTTCTTAATCGGCAATATAGCGGATGCTGCACATCCGTGAGGCATAAAAATCAACAATCCGTAAACGAGTGGCAGGTGAGATTCCTGCTACTCATCGGAGCAGAGGTTAGGAACTTCCCCTCTGCTTGGTCTAGACCCGTTCTACCTTGGCTCGTTGCGAGTCAACTAGGTCTAGTGAAAAATTCCTGTCTGTTTAGCACTCCTTGTAATGGGGTAGGTATTGTTACTTACCCCAAATCGGGCTGGTAAACTGGGTGTTTCCATACTCAACCTCTACCAGCCCAGTTCCCAATAATCTTTTCAGAGGGCTGTTTTGTTCAGCAGCCCTCATCGGCAGCAACTAATTGAGTTGCTGACTAAAACATATACTCCATGCGTTTTTCAATACTTCCCAATGAAGTTGGCAGAACTAATAACTCTGCCAATCGGCTCAGGACGAAAGGCGTCTTGAGTAACGTAACCATCCCATTAGCCTAAAGAGGTGGATGCTTTTGGTAAACGGCGTTCACCTCGCAGGACACCCAAATTTTGGGTGTGTTTCATTCGGAGATTCATTTAATGATTTCTCCATTGAAGCAAATATAATTTATGGAGAATTAAATGATTTTAGAGCCATGTAAACTTACTTGCCGAGATTGCGGCAAGGACTTTGAATTCGACCAAGGACAGGCAGACTATTTTAATGACAAACATCTAGAGCATTATCCTTCCAGGTGTAAGGATTGTAGCCAGGTTGATAGGGCAAATCAGAAATTATTCAGACAGAATAGAACCATGTTCCCCGCTACTTGTGCTCAGTGTGGCGCGGTGTGTTCCGTTCCTTTTGAACCAAAACCCGATAGAGCAGTTTATTGCTCTGAGTGCTACGCCAAAGTAAAGGCAAGTAGATTACCTAATACGGTGTAAGAAAATGTCACCAGAGGTTGGTTCAAAAAAGTGGTCTCATTATCTTGGTTATAAAAGTGGTGGACATCTTATGATTTACCTACCTTGCGAATGCGGCAAATTGAGGTGGGTACGGATTGAAAGTAAAGACCACCTGTGTTCTAGTTGTGCTAATAGGATAACTGCTTTACTCAGAGAAAGAGACAGGGCTGGAAGATTTGTTTAATAAAACCACCAGTCAGACCGAGAGGGACAGATTTAATGTCTGTCCCTTCGTTTTTAGTACCTAGTTTAGAATTCTGTTTTGAAAAGCTTTCTGCCACCCTTGCAGGGAATAGGTTTATCATAAAGAACTGGATTTACCAGATTGAAACCATATTTACCAGAGAACCAAGAGGAACGTGATTCTATAACGCAATCGGTAATTCCCACCTCTCCGATGATAGCTCCAAACGTCATATTCTTGTAAGCGAACATAAATTCTTCTATATGATTCTTGGATAATCGTTTTAAGATATAACCCAAGTTGGTATCGTTCATTTCCAATTTCGATTGACCAGCGTGAACGTAAATTCGTCCCCTAAATTTGGCGAACCAGTCACGGTTTTCTATGTCCTTGTAGCCCGTACAAACGAGCCATGCCCAGGGCTGTCTGATTGTCAGGGCTTTTTCAAGTCTATTTGACATTCACTCTCCGAGAACAAAACCGAGGGATTTAATTGACCCTCGGTTTGTTGTTGCCTGGGAATTATTGTTTAATGAACCCTAACTTTTGCTTTGCGGCTTTCCTATTTGATTCCTCACCTCTTTTTAATGCCTCAACCATAAACTCACAAAAGAATTCAGGATTAGTTTCACTGATTCGTTCTATTGTATTCCAGAGTACACCTGGTTCTTTAGGGATAATGTCACTTATAATTCCTTTAATTCCCTTATCTACGACTATATCAACGTAATCAGGGAAGCACATTTCTTCTTCAATGACAGCTTCCACTACTTTTTTGAAGCTCTCTAACATCTTCTTCGATTGGGCTGATATGGCAATTTTTAGTTCAGTCATCCTTTTCCTCCACTCAATATATTCTTTAGTGCTAGAACATTATTTTCTCCGTCTCAAATGCCCAAGTATCTGAAATATCCAAAAAGCAGGATTGCCCGTATCATAGGTTATGCTTCTTGCTTGTTCTAGCAGTTCATCAACGCAAGCAGCATAATTTTCATTGATTACCAATTCGAGTCCCTTAATTCGTTTTAATTCTTTTGCAACACCAGCACTTACTACAGGCGACCAGAACATAAAATGATGTTTTGGAAACGTAGCAGGTAAATGAGACTCTGCATACTCCCGTATTTGAGTGTATTTTTTCTTTATGGTTTCTATCGTTCCGCTTTTGCTACTTCCATATAACGCTCCACCTTGATGCGTTGTAACCTCGCATAGATAGGCAGTTTTATTCTTAAAGTCTAGCCCCATTACATCCAGTTCATTTAATCCAGCGAGATGACCACCAGGTCGCCGAACACTGTATTCAATGAAATCGCATTTCTTAATAAGTTTGAGATAAGCACCTACTATGTATTCACCCATTTCGGTATTCATTTATTCTCCTTTTTATAGAGGCATCCACAGTCGGAATTCTATCCCCCGTAGGATTGGCAGTCAATGTAAATGGTTAAGACAGGCAGACGGCAATCCTGGCAACGCTGAGTGGCGCTATTTATCATTTTGATATTTCGTGGACTTCTATTGAGACTCTTCTATGAAACACAACAGTAGCACCAACAGGAAGTGCAACTGCGATAATTATTCCTAGCCAATAAGGGACAAAATGTCCCAAAATTACAGCAAATAACGCAATCACTGCTTCAAGTGCCACTAAAGCAAATAATGCTTTAATGCTCCTATTACGCACTCTGATGAATATCTTAATTATAGTTGTTGTTAGGGAGCCCTTAATGGGTACAGTCCCATTCCCAACATTCATAAAAAACTTTTTGGGTTCAGCCCCTTTTTGATTCAATTATTTATCCTCCCTTCAGGCTGGATTGTAGTCCCCCGCAGGACGGCTGTCAATGACGAGAACAGGCTTGACAGGGGCAAACGCATTAATTACCATAGGCTTATGGAATATCTAGGGACAAACAAAGTCTATTTAGGAAACTCCGAGCAAAAGATGCTGGAAATCGAACCAGACAGCATCGCACTCAGTTTTTGGTCGCCACCATACTTTTTGGGTAAAAGCTATGAGAAGGGTGAAACATACGAGTCTTGGCAATCTATGCTCAGGAAGGTAATACATAATCACAAGCTGGTATTGAAACCAGGCGGTTTCATGGTAGTCAATATTGCAGATATACTTTGCTTCAAAGATGAGAGTATCCCTAAAATTCAAGCTCTCAATGTATCCAATCAGAAATGCTCCGTTACAAGAGAAATGGTTCTTGAAGCAAAGAAAGAACATCCTCAATACAATAGATACCAGCTCGCAGAGTTACTAGGTTGCAGTGAACAGACAGTAGATAGGCGTCTTCACGGAAACAATATTCGTGGAGGAAAATACGAAATACAGACTAGGGTAAAATTAGCTGGTGGCTCAATTGACCAATTTGCCTATGAAGCGGGACTTTATCTTTATGATAAAAGAATATGGTGGAAAGACCCCGCTTGGGCTAATAGTATGTGGACAACAAACACTCTAAAAGCAGTCAGTGAGTCGGAAGACCTGTACATCTTTTGGAAGCCAGGGGAATACGTTATTGATAGGCGAAAACTTACGAAAGCGGAATGGCGAGAATGGGGTTTACGTCAAATTTGGAAAATAGACAGTGTTCAAAAGAATGATGACCACGAAGCAAAATTCCCAGAACTACTTGCGTCCAGAGTAATTAGACTTTACAGCAATACTAATGACATTGTTCTCGACCCGTTTATGGGCAGTGGCACTACAGCACTTGCGGCATTAAGTGCAAATCGAAGATTCATAGGGATTGAGAAAGAGCCTACGTACGTAGAACTCGCAAACAAGAGCATCGAAAATAGAGTCTCCCAACTGAGACTACCCCTTTAACTCGGTATGATGATGGTGCGGACACGCCAATCCGCTATTGACCGAAGGATTGAAAAGCTTACCCGACATCGAACCTTCAACGGATTCTTGCTTTTATCGTCCTTACCAGGGAAAAACAGCGAAGGGTATTTAGCCAGATAATTCGGTTTCTCTTCTAGCAACAATCCATTCGGTATTGTTACAAGTTCTATCCGTCCTAATGGTTGACCACCATCACTATCAGCAATATCAAGTGTAAGCATTTTATATACTGGTTTTATGACAATGAATATAGCTGGAAGGATAGAGCCGTTACTTAGGATATATAACGGCGGAGCACTAGAGTAGAAAGGGTGACTTATTCTTTGTCCTGAAGCCTTCATAGTTGTATTTTTAATACCATCTCCCAGGTTCTGCCATTTACCATTCCCTGAGATTTGGTTATGAGACATAACTGCATGGTCTTGGTCATCTCTAGGACCGACAGACTTAACATCAACAAACAACCAACACGAACCAGTAAATCCTTTGGTTATTGTCCCAATAGCTTCATTGCTAACAACTAGCCTCAAATCTGCACCAGTTGGCAAACCGACATCACGGATTCTAAAAATAGGTTCAAGAAGTCTTATAAGTTTGCTGGCAAAAACGTGTTCACCGACTTCAATCCAGGGGTATTGGTCTCCTATTGGTTGACGACCACGAGCATCAGGGGGATAATTCTGCCAAAATGGGAATAGATAACTGGTTTCGTTATAGTCTTCAACTATTGCCTGAATATTCTCTTTGATTATCGTGTATAAAGTGTCTGAGAAATAGTTCTCAAGCTCAATAAGCTGTCCATAATTCTCAATGAAGTATTGTCTAGCTTTAAGATAAGTCTCGTGTTGCGATTTTCTATACTTATTAAACATCTAGCTACTATCCACAGGCTGACGTTCTGTACCGTTATGAGAACATTATAGCCTTCAGGATAAGCATAGGGCAAGTGCGAGGGACAATTGACTTGTTTGGTGCTAGAATGTAGAAAAAGCATAAGGGAGGTGATTCTCATGGCATTCAGCGTGTTCATCAGTCATAGCGTAAGCGATTTGAACGTAGTTTATCAATTTAAGTATTGGTTGGAAGTAAACGGAATCGGAGTGTATGTTGCTGATAGTCAACCACAGCTAGGAGTTCCGCTACCAGTTAAGATAAGCAACGGGATAAAACAGAGTGATTGCGTGATTGCTATTCTAACGCAGAACGGGGATAGGTCAGCGTGGGTTAACCAAGAGATTGGTTACGCTAAGGCTACTGGTAAGCTTGTAATTCCAGTAGTTGAAGAAGGGGTTGACCCAAAGGGATTTGTAGCGGGCGTAGAATATACAACTTTCCAGCCACACGCACCAGCAACGGGAATTATCAATATTATCAACTACCTGAACAGGTTAAAGGCTAATAAAGAGCAACAGGAGAAGTTACAAGCAGGATTTCTTATGCTGTTTGCTATATTGGCACTCGCTTCAATGAATCAAAGATAACGAGTTTGCGGGGTATGGCTGATTTTATCTCTCTTTCTATCCTTGATACCAAGTCGCAAAGGGACTAAGTAATATGGCTCGGACAAAGTTTAATATTGGTGACAAAGTAATTGGGAACGATAAGAAAGCGTCATTCAGAGAACGTAAAGGTGTAGTCGTCAGTTACCACCAAGCAACACACCAATATGAGGTACGCTTTGAAGACGGCAGGACTGAATACGTTGACTCAAACTGGTTAGATAAGTCGGAGTAATTACGCTCGACATGGTGCGGGTGCTTCCCCCTGTCCCTACTTTGGCATAACCAATTCAATAGCATCTACACCCATTGTTTTACCTCTTTTATCTGCTAAACATGACAGACATTGCCACACGTACACAAATGCTAACCACGTGTTCTGAGAAAAATTCTACGTGCGAAGGGCAAGGCTTTGGCAAAATACGGCAAGGTTTTGCAGGGCTTAAATTGAGGCTATGGTTTACTATTGATGCAATTATTAAACGTCCAGATTTTGATTCTAGGCAACGTTCTAAAAGTTTGCTGTTCAGCTTAAATGCTTGGCGTGTGGTCTACTTCACTATGTTGTTGAGGCTATCCTCTGTCGTATTGCTCTAAAGCATCTTCTTGGCTGAATTGCTTGGAGTATTTCTCTACTTGTTTAATGTCTGACCAGCCCCCAAGCGACATGACAACTCTGGTTGATAAACCTTGCTTAAATTGATTATTAGCAAACCCACGCCGAAATGCGTGCGGATTGCAGTCAATGCCAGTCTTTATCTCAAGTCTTTTTAACTTTGATTGAACACCAGATTTATTTAACTCAAATGTCTCATGTTCGCTAAACCATTGCTTTAATAGTTCACCTGTATCTTTGGTGAATATTGCTTTACGTTGCTTGTCCCCCTTGCCGATTACGGTAACAGTTCCTTTGTCCCAATCAAAGTCAATATCCTTAATCCCCACCAGTTCACTTAGTCTAATACCACTGTCAAAAAGCAATCTTAGAATGCACACATCCCTGAGATTATCAAGTGACTTTATTAGAGTAGCCAATTGTTCTTTAGTTATTGCGGGTAGCAGTTTCTTACTTGTCTTTGGTCTATCAACCAAGTCAATCGGATTCTTCGTTATCTTCTTTGTCCTGCATAACCAGTTACAGAATACTTTAATTACCTGGTAGTGATTCAGTTTGGCATTACCAACATTCAAAGAGGATAGATAATTGTTGATGTCTTTAGGTGTTAGGTCAGTTCCGATAAGACGATATAGAATGTCTCTGTAATACTCAAAAGTTCTTATTGACAATCCCTGTCGTCTGCTGGCGAGGAATTCATCAACCCACTTTTGACTGGCGGTTGGAGTACCAATTTGTAACCCACCAATGGTTAACAGTTCGGTGATTTTTTCAGGGTCATTTTGTGCGTAAGCCATAGCTAAAAGTTTATTAACAAAATCATTAACAAAACTGGTCGGGGCGGGCAGATTTGAACTGCCGACCTTCTGAACCCCATTCAGACGCGCTAACCAGGCTGCGCTACGCCCCGCCGGACCCGGCAGAAGTGCGGGAACAACATCCATTATAATATGTTAGCAGGATGGTATTGTCAAACATGTAAGGTTAATATACTGATTCTTTTCTCCACCGGAAACACTGGTAATCTATTGATATCCTTAACTTGACATGAGAGCGGTAGTGATGTAGATTTTTTCTAGGTTGGCCTTTTCTGCCAGCTTTTTTAAAACAGGGTAAACCCAAAATATGTAAAGGAGGAAACATGCCACTAGCATTAAAAGACAAGGTAGCCATCATCACCGGAGCCAGCCGTGGTCTGGGAAAGGCCTTCGCCTTGAGGTTCGCCGAGGAAGGGGCTAAACTACTCATAACTACTACTAATCCTGAAAGGGCTCAGGGCACCGTTAAAGAAGTAAAGGCAAAAGGCGGGGAGGTAGCAATTATTCAGGCCGATATCTCTGTTGAAAGTGATACTAAAAAGATAGCCGATAAGGTTATGAAGCAGTATGGCAAGGTGGATATCCTCATCAATAACGCCGCCATCTGGTACGGACTTAACATTACGCCCTGGGATGCCTGGACGGTAGAAGATTGGGAACGGATTTATAAGGTGAATGTCATCGGGACATGGCTATGCTGCAAAGCAATAGCTCCTTTGATGGTAAAAGCGGGTAAGGGTAAGATTATCAATATCGCTTCCAACATAGCGCAGGTACCGGCCGCTAATCTGTTTTTGCCGTACTCCTGTACCAAAGGGGCGCTTTACACCTACACTCATGCCTTAGCCAGGGCTCTGGGTGGCTCCGGTATTAATGTCAACGCCATCGCCCCGGGATACACCGCTTCTGAAGCCAGTTTAAACCAGCAGGGCAGCGATAAAATATTTGAAATCGCCACCGGGGAACAGACTATGCATCGGCGCGGGCAGCCGGTTGATATGTTGGGGGCAGCCGTGTTCCTTGCCTCAGCGGAGTCCGATTTCATGATGGGACAGGTGCTTTACATCGACGGCGGCACCGTAATGCTTTAAGGTATGAGAAGAAAAAAGAGGGGGGCTTTTACCCCCCTCTTCCTCATCCACTTTTTCCAGTAATCATCTCTATTTATAGACGCCGTATTCCTTGGTGGCGTCAATCATCGCCTTGACGTTCTCCGGAGGTACTTTCTCAATGACCGCCCCGCTCATCATGATATATCCGCCACCTTTGCCGGCATCTGCGATGAGTTTTTTAGCGGCGTCCCTGATATCCTGGGGCGTGCCCACGCTCAGCGAGGCGATAGACATGTTCCCGCCGATGCAGGCAACGTCGCCGAGTATTTCCTTCGCCTTGGCCATATCGGTCGTATCGAATCCCCAGATTACCTTGCCCCTGGGTACGTCCTTGATGACTTTCAGGCGTGAGTTATAGCCGCCCTCGGCCCAGGGGAACGGTATGCACCCCTCGTTAATTAAGCCCAAAATCAGACCTTTCAATGTGGGCCAGTAAAATTTCTTGAACTGCTCGTCGGAGAGGAAGCCGTCGGCGCCCTTATGCAGTGGGATAAACACAATCGGACAGCCGTTCTGCCTGGCATTAGCCACGCCCATTTTTACCATTATCGGCGTTAGCTGCTCCACCGCCCGGAGGAGCTTGTTCGGCTGCCGGTACATATCCAGCATTATCCCTCGGGTGCCCCTGAGCGTATCGCCGATGGTATCGAAGGGAACTTTGGTGCCGCCGCCGAAGAACCCCGGGAACCCCGCTGCCGCCATTTCCGCTCCGTAGCCGGCGACAGTTCCTATCCACTTGAGGGCTTCGTTGCCGGCATCCATGAGTGCTTTTAAGGCAGCCTGTACTGGTGGCAGGCCGAAGGGCACGAGGGCGGCGCCGGTGAATCCGCCGTACATTTCCGTCATATTGGTAAAGGGAGACAGCATCTTGAGGCCGTCCAGCGCGCCCATAGTGCGCGGTAGCCAGGCTGTCAGAAAGAAAAGAGTGGGGTCTTCAATCAGGGCGTCATATTCATCGGCCTTCATATATTCGCCCTCGATGCACTGGTAAGAGTACTCGGGGGCAACGCCGTGACCGGGCCAGGCATAGAGCTTATAATCGAGAATATCGTGGGCCTTTCCCGGGGGAGATACGGTCACGCTGCCGTGGGCGTCTGGTTGCATGTCCAGGACATATTTTTTAAACGAACTCATGAGCTTGTCATAGTCATACATTACATCTCGGGGGGTGAATCCGGCATAGTAAGCGGGGAAAAAGCCCGTCATGGGGAAGACTGGCACCCTATCGGGCTTCTTCATGTTAACGGCATCTATAATCCTGGTTACCCTTCCCTTGTAGGCTTTCTCGGCGTCCGCGTTGACGAACTTCACGCCCGGCGGGGAAAGCCACTTGCCAATCAGGTCATTCCGCTTTTCATCTGCGGTCATTTCTTCCCATTTCTTTTCCATTTTTTCACCTCCTGCAATTTATCCGTTGGGGATTATTATTTTGCGCCCGACCATTTCCTGGCAAGCGTGACGCCGGCCATGGCGTCTTTACCAAAGGCATCGGCGCCGGTGTATTTCACTATTTCTTCGGTAATCTGGCCGCCGCCTATCATAATCTTGGTCTTGTCTCTCAGGCCGGCGGCTTTTATAGCTTCGATGGTCTGTTTCATGGAGTCATAGGCCAGCGTCAGGAATCCGCTCAGGCCCACGATAGGGGAGCCGGTTTCCTTTATCTTATCGACGAACTTCTGCACCGGCACATCGACGCCGAGGTCGAATACCTCGAAGCCGCTGACATCGAGCATGAAGACGACGATGTCCTTGCCGATATCATGGATATCACCGGCCACCGTGCCGATGATGACCTTGCCCTCGCGTTTGACGGCGCTTTCCTTGGTGAGCTTAGGCTTGACCATTTCGTTAATCTTTTTCAGTATTTCGCCCGAATATACCAGGTCGGGGATGAAGTACTCGCTTTTGGAAAAACGAGTGCCCACCGTTTCCATGCCGCGCCTGGCGTCATTGAGGATACTCATGGGGTCGGCGCCCGCATTCAGCTTTTCACGGACGATTGCCAGCGCCTCGTCTTCCTTCAGGTCAGCCAGTGCTTTAGATAAATCTTTTGCCATATTTTTTACCTCCTTTACCTGTAGTGAGCTTTTCTGCCCTTCAGTATGAATGTGTCAAACTCACATGGCACAATCGGGTTTGTTTAACACATATTAACGACTTATCTGGAAAAATTCAAGAAGCGCCTTATGGAACCAGGAAATACTCATCCCTATAATACAACTTATCTGAGACGCTTACACATTAATTCAACTGCAATTTAACACGGCGACTCATAGATTGCAATATAAATTTATCTATGATATTATAGAGAACACTCTGATATTTGAACTTACAGGAACCTGAAAAAATTGTAATTTCATTAACGGAAGCAGGAGGTGCAACTGATACCCGCCTTGGCAGGTAGATAAAAATGGCCCCTTCAAAGTTAGACCTTCATAGCCTCGTCGTTTTCTATTATGTCGCCAGCGAGGAGAGCATAACTGCCGCTGCCGATAAGTTATGTCTCACTCAACCCACGGTTACCTATCATATCAGGTCGCTGGAGAGACATGTCGGACTTAAACTCCTAGACATAAAGAGGCAGAAGGTATTCCTGACCCAGGCAGGTATCGGCCTCTTTAAATATGTTAGTGAAATTTATCATCAGATGACCGGCGCTGAAAAGTATCTGGATAACCTTAAGGAGGCCAGTCTCCGCATCGGCATATCCACTACTTTCAGCACCTGCCTTGCTTCGGCAGCATCCGCCTTTGAGAAGCTCTATCCTCATGTAAAACTGGTTATCAGGAGCGCCTCTTCTTTCGAGGTTGCTGAAGACGTTCTTAATTCTGAGGTAGACCTTGGGGTTGTCGTCAGTATGGACTATGGCAATCCCAAACTGAAATCCGTTACTCTCTCATCCCAGGAGAGACTCGTGCTCGTGGCGTCTCCTTCGAGCCCCATCGCTCAGAGGCAGCACCTTGCGTTCGTGAACCTCTGCGGTTACCCGCTGATACTGGGGCCGGAGACATCCGCCACGCGCCGGATTATACTTAAAAAACTCCGGGTCGGGGGATGCCATATGCCCTCTCCCATCATCGTGGAAGTTAATAGCTCCGAATGGGGGATTAATCTCGTGGAAAACGGGGAGGGTGTGGGCTTACACCATATCAAGAGTGTGGAAAGGTCTATTTCTGAGGGACGACTTAAAATACTGCCGCTTTCCGGTGAGATATGGGTGGGCGTTGATGCCATTCTCCGCACTGACGCTCCCGAACACCCGATGGCGGAGAGATTTATGTCCCTGGTTAAAGAGGCATTCGGGACTGGCCGCGAG
>JBGPRB010000052.1:0-13944 GCA_041489355.1 Dehalococcoidia bacterium | reverse complement strand
TCGGCCATGGCGGCATCGGTGCCGGGGCGGGGGGCTATCCATTTATCTCCCAGAATCGCGGCGGTATAGTTGCAGAAGGGGTCGATAAAAATCTGCTTCTTGCCCAGTTGCCTCAGCCAGAGCCGCCAGACCGCCGATTCCTGCCCGCCATAGATACCGCGCGTCGAATCGGGGTCGTTGCCCCAGTGCACCACGAGGTCGGTATTTTTCAAGGCATCTTCCAGGAGGTCGTATTGCTCCGGCATACCGAGTCGCCAGAAAAAGCCGAAGGCATGTGTCGCGCCCCAGTGCCAGCCTTCCCAGCTATCCGGGTTATCCAGGATATCGGTAAAGCCAATCAGGTTGAAAAACCGCGCCCATGTGGACGTGCGGTAGCCAACGTTGCCCCAGTTATGGTGCGAAGAGGCTCGTGACATGATGGCCTCGGGGCCATAGGCAGACCTGATTCTCTTCATCTCACCGGCGACGATGTCCAGGGCTTTATCCCAGCTGATCCGCCTGTATCCCGATTTACCCCTGTTTTCCGGGTTTCGTTTGCCTTCGGGGTCGAAGTCCTCCCTGATGAGGGGGTATTTGATACGGATATCAGAGTATATCCGCGCTTTCTCGCCCATCGTAAAGGGGGCGACGCAGGCCTTCCTGAGCGGTGAAAATCGCCGATGGCCGGCATCGATGGTCCATGAGGCGGCGTCGCTTTCATCCAGAACAAGGGGTCGTACCCGTACTATTTTGCCGTCAAGAATATGGACAAAGACCGGGCCGCCGACGGTGCAGTTAGTAAAAACTTTCTCCAAGATAAATCGCCACCCTTCCAGATATGGTATTTTCTACCCTATTGAAAGTATAATAAATATACACCTCCGATATCAAACGGGAGATACGGAAATGAAAGAAAAGAAGCTGCTGTGCTGGAACGTCAACGGCATACGGGCTATCAAGGGGAAAGGCTTTCTGGACTGGCTTTACCATGAGTCCCCGGATATTCTCTGTCTCCAGGAGACCAAGGCGCATCTTGACCAGCTTGACGCCGACCTGAAAGAGCCGCCGGGCTATCATACCTGCTGGAACCACCCGAAGGAGAGGAAGGGATACAGCGGGGTGGCCGTCTTTTCGAAAGAGAAGCCTCTCGATGTGCGGTACGATTTCGGCGATACCGGCCTTGAACTTGAGGGAAGGGTTATCATCGCCGAGTACCCCGAATTTACCCTCTTCGATGTATATTTCCCCAACGGTAAAAGCGGCCCGGAGCGTTTGAACTACAAGATGACCTTCTACGATGTTTTTCTGAATTACGTTGAATCCTTAAAAGCTGCCGGTAAAAAGCTGGTCATCTGCGGCGATGTAAATACCGCCCATAAAGAAATCGACCTGGCCCGGCCTAAAGAGAATAGTAAAGTATCCGGCTTCCTTCCCGAAGAGAGGGACTGGATGGACAAGCTCATCGCCCACGGCTATGTGGATACCTTCCGCCAGTACAATAAAGAGCCGAACCAGTACACGTGGTGGGACATGAAGTCGGGGGCGAGGGCGAGAAACGTGGGCTGGAGAATCGACTACTTTTTTGTCAGCGAGAACCTGCTGCCGTCGGTCACTAAAGCCTTCATCATGCCCGAGGTCATGGGTTCGGACCACTGCCCCGTGGGAATTATTCTTAAGACAGCCTAGCTAAGCGCCAGAGTCTCCAGTCCCCTGATGACATCATGGAAATCGGTGAAAGGAAAGCACTCCAGCCTTTCTTCCCGGCAGCGTTCCAGAAGGTCAGCAGTGGCGAAAACACATTTAGCCCTTCGTGACGGATAGATATCCGAGGTGCCGTTGCCTACGTAAATGACGTCATAGCCCTTTTTCCGCAATAGCTCGGTGTAGGCCTCTTTAAAACCGACCTCCAGTTCCGTGCCGTCCGGTCCGATGTACCTTACCCTCATGCCGCCGGGATGGAAGACGTTTTCCGCGGCATATATGTCGAGTCCGTCTATCCCCAGACTTTGCAGGATAGCCTCGATATAAAAAACAAGGCCGTTGCTGACGATGACGACTTTAAAGCCTTTCCGTTTACAGTAGTCTGTAAGCTCGCGAAAGCCGGGGCGGATTTTCACACGTTCACTATGTAAAACCAGGTCGGTCATGGTCTTTCTATCGGCCTTCATCATCCCGAACACCTTCTTGTTAAAAGTGCCCACAGGTATCTTACCTGAAGCGTATTCTTTAAGGTATTCACGCCACCGGCTGCCGACATATGTATCCAGCAGGAGGAAGCTGACATCTTCCACGGTCACGGTGCCATCGAAATCGAGTTGAACGGCTGTTTTCATGATTCGGGTAAACTCCTTCTCATATCAATCATCCCCAATCCAATATATCGGATACAGCTTTAGCGGTCAAGGTTTGGAAAAAATAAAGCGACGATGTTAGAATGAACGCGGGAGACTTTAAAATTGGCGCGTTATTACATCGGCACATCGGGCTGGCACTACGATTTCTGGCGCGGCCGGTTCTATCCTGAGAAGCTGCCGAAAGCGAAATGGCTGGAGTTTTATACCCGCCATTTCTTCACGCTGGAACTCAATAACACCTTTTACCGGCTGCCCTCAAAAGAGGCATTTTTTAAATGGTATGATTCGTCCCCACCCGATTTTACCTTCGCCGTTAAGGTAAGCCGATTTATTACGCATATCAAGCGGTTGAAAAATTGCGATGATGAAGTCAATAACTTTATGTCAAGAGTCGCTATCCTGAAAGAGAAGCTGGGACCTATCCTCTACCAGCTGCCGCCCGGCCTGCGTCGTGATGACGACAGACTTATCTCTTTTCTGTCAATACTGCCGCCCGGATTGAAGCACGTTATCGAGTTCAGACACCAATCATGGCTTACGGAGGATGTTTTCGACATACTGCGCCGGCATCAGGCTGGTTTTTGCGTTTTCAATATGCCATCCTTGACCTCTCCCCTGGTTGCTACGGCTGACTTCGCGTACATCAGGTTTCACGGCAGTGACAGCCTTTACTCCAGCTGTTACAGCGATGAGGAAATGGCCGACTGGGCCAAGAAGATAGCTCAACTGGCGGAGAACCTGGAATCGGTCTATATCTATTTTAACAACGATATTGCGGGCTACGCGCTGCAGAATGCGGCAACAATCCGTGATTATCTTGAGAAAGGGAAATAATGTGACAGAGCACGGGCTGGCCGTGGCGATGATAAGGGAGTCTGTGGTATAAAAAACACCTTTTAACCGATTTTATCCTAGCATACCCAAGTCAAAGGTAAAGCTCAGCCACACTGGGCATTATACCCCGATTAGTTTACTTGCTATGGAATCTAACAATGCCAGTTTTGGGAACCGATGATATCCAGTTAATGCGTCCTTAGGATTAAAATACTCGAAGCCCTTATCTGGTGGTTCATAAATAGGACTTGCTATTCGGAGTGTGTCCTCTTCGTCTTGATTAAGGATCTTTTCAGATGGTTCTAAAGCGTTATATGCTTTTACCAGGTCATGACCATAAGCATATTTTACATCTTTTTGCGTCAAGTTCTTCAGAAGCCTTGCTTTTATTTCAAGCTCGATTGCTCGGCAAAGTAGGAAGTAAGGCACTGGGGAGAATTTGTGGGGAGACTGGAAATCCTTTCTGCATTTAAGGTAGTGAGTTGCCCATCTATGAAAGGCATCGGGAGACAGATTAATGTGGCCAGTGCCCGGTTCGATAATAATATTCATAAATTCATCTCCTACCTATTACAATGACAAGTCACAAATGCAATTCTATGATATCCCCGTCTTGTAGTATGTGGTCGCGTTTGACCGCCACGCCATCGAACTTGCCGGAACCCCAGATGCGGGCGTACTTCATGCGCTGGGCGAAGGACTTATGAATAGAGGTGGCGGCCATCTCCAGAGTGCTGCCCCTTTCCAGTATTATCGGGTCGGTCATATCGGGCTTGCCGCCTGGTTCTTTAGTATAGACCCGGATAACATCCAGCATCTTGAAAATCTTTTGTTTGAGCTCGTCCAGCCTTCCGCTAATGGCCGATATGGCTATAGCGGGCAGCTGCTCCCCATATCGACCCTGCAAAGCCCGGAAGCTGTTACCGCCATGGTCAAGGTCTGCCTTGTTGCCCACCAGCATCGCTTTTTTATAGCTCACGGGGGACTCTTCATCATCAATAACTTCTTTTGTTTTGCCGAGTCCAATGTTCTTTTCGTTGAGCACAGCAATAAGCGCATCAGCCTGAGCTACGGGGTCCTGGCTGAGGTCGACGATAATCAGCAGAGCGTCCGCCCGTCTGATGATATTCAGGAGCCACCACTCCGGCGGCTGCTCTCCCAGGGGCGGCGTGTCTACAAGCTGTATCTGGACGTTCTCAAAGCTCATCATGCCGGGTGTGGCGGTCTGGGTGGTATAGGGGTAGGCGGCCACCGTGGGCCTGGCGTTGGTGATGCTGGCTACGATTTGTGATTTGCCCGTGTTGGGCGGACCGATGACCGCTATCTGGGCGGCCCCGGCTTTTTCAATCTTGGTGGTGGAGTGCTGGGTAGCCGTCTTTTTATCCAGCGATTTTGTCATACTGGCTATTTTCGTCCGGAGGTCGGCGCGAAGGTGGTCGGTGCCCTTGTGCTTGGGCATGACCGCCAGCATTTCCTCGAGGCAGGCAATCTTTTCCTGGGTGGTCTTGGCCAGGCGGAAATTCCTTTCGGCTTCAAGGTACTGCGGCGTCAAATTGGCGGGCATACTTAAAGATACTCCTTTATCCTGTCAGCCTGGTCACGGTTCATGCCCGTGGCGGCGACAAGCTCTTCGATGGAGGCTTCCCGGATTCTCTGGACGGAGCCGAACTGACGAAGGAGGGCATTTTTACGTCTGGGGCCGATACCCGGAATGCCGTCGAGGGCCGAGGTAAACGTCTTCCGGCGGTGGACATTGGCGAAGTAGCTTATAGCGAAGCGGTGCGCTTCGTCCCGGAGGCGCTGCAGAAGCTGGAGGCCGGGGGAAGAACGGGGCAGGACTAAAGGCTCTTTCCTCCGGGGCATGAAAATCTCTTCATTTTCTTTGGCCAGGCTGGCTACCGTCACCGCACTACCTATTTCCTTCAGGATGGAAAGGGCGGCATTCAGCTGTCCCTTGCCCCCATCGATAAGGACGAGGTCGGGCTGGATAGCCCAGGTATCCGTCGCGGCAGTCCCGCCCTTGACGCCATGCTTGAATCGTCTCTGGAGCACCTCCTGCAGCATGGCGTAGTCGTTAGCGCCTTCGACCGTCTTTATTTTAAAGCGGCGGTAGTGAGCCGGTTTCGGTTTACCTTTCTCGAAGACCACCATGCTGCCCACCGCCGAACTCCCCTGTATATTGGAAATATCGTAAGCTTCCATACGTAAAGGCGGATTCTTCAGTTTAAGTTCTCTTTCAATCTCGGCTAAGGCAGCATCCATCGACTTCGTGGCGGCCATTTCTTTTATCTTGAGCTGTTCCAGGCCCTGCCGGGCATTTTCGGCGGCGATGTCTATCAGCTGTTTCTTAACGCCGCGGCGCGGCACCTGAATCCCGACCCCGGCGCCTCGCTTGCTTTTCAGCCACTCCCTGATAACATCCCTGTCCTCCACCGGGTACTGCAGCAGCAAAAGCGGCGGAATCTGAGGACAGGAGGAGTAGTACTGTTTGATAAAGCTGGTCATGATTTGCCGCGGCTCTTCCTGGCGGGTTCCCTGCAGGAGAAAGCTTTCCCGGCCGGTCAGTTTATTGCTGCGGATAAATAGCACCTGGACATAAGCCTGGTCGCCGTCCTGGACGAAGGCGATGACATCTTCTTCGCCGCGGATGACGGCGGCAACCTTCTCTCCCTCGATGACTTCATGTATCGCCTGAACCTGGTCTCTAATCCTGGCCGCATTTTCATAGTCCGTAGCTTTGGAAGCCCGGTTCATCCTGGCTTTCAGCTCCCGTACTACCTTTTCCTGTTTCCCCTCGAGGAAAAGAATGACCTCTTTGATGACCCGGGCATATTCCTTACGGCTGACGGCGCCGGTGCACGGGGCCAGGCAGTGTCCCAGGTGGTATTCCAGGCAGGGTCGCGAAGCTTTGCCGGTGATATCTTTGGAGCAGATACGGAAAGGGAAAATACGCTGTAGAATCCGCAGAGTCTGCTTCACGGACCTGGCATTGGCAAAGGGCCCGAAGTACCTCCCGCTGTCCTGCTCGAAACGGCGGGTAACATAGACCCTCGGCCAGTCTTCGTTGGTGTCTATTTTCAGGTACGGGAAAGTCTTATCATCCTTGAGGTGGACGTTGTAGCGGGGGTGGTACTGCTTGATGAAGTTGAGCTCCATGATAAGAGCTTCCTGCTCCGAACTGGCAATATAAAAGTCGATATCGGCTACCTGCGCGACCATGCTCTGTATCTTGGGCGTAAGCTTCTGGGTAGCCTGGAAGTATGACCTCACGCGATGATGTAGATTGGTGGCCTTGCCCACATAGAGAATAGTCTTCGAGGCGTCTCTCATGAGGTAGACGCCGGGACTCTGCGGCAATCGCTTCAGTTGCTCTTCAACCAGATTACTGACCAACTTCACTCCCTGGGCATTACCCTAGTTTATTCTAGCATAGCCGATTTAATGCGCAAAGAGGTACGGGAAACAGAATATTGATAAAACCGCATATGAAAGCAGTAGACTGGTTACACGGAATTAAAAGGTGGCTATAAAACTTTATAGCATATGTGCCATTAATATTCGCAGGCCGATGATTAGAAGAATGATGCCGCCTATCATCTCGGCTCTCTTACCCACCAGCGGGCCCACCCTCCTGCTTATGAGATGGCCAATGAGCGTAATGACAAAAGCGGTCAATCCGGTGGTGACAATGGCGGTAATTATATTTATCTTGAGAAATGCATAGCTGAGGCCGGCAGCCAGCGAATCTATGCTCGTGGCGAGAGATAAGGCTAAAAGAGTCAGCCATCCGGTGACATCTTTTTCAGCCCGTTCTTTTTCCTTTTCATGAAATGATTCCCATATCATCCTCCCGCCGATAATCGCCAGCAAACCGAAAGCCAGCCAGTGGTCATAGGCCGATATAAGGTCGACTACCGTACGTCCGGCCACCCACCCGATGGCCATCATTACCGCCTGCGAGATACCGAATGCCAGCGGAAAACGAAGAAACCGACGTAAAGAAAAAGTCCGCCAGGCAATGCTAATGCTCAAGGCAACGGCGAAACAGTCGGCGGATAGGCTTAATGCAATGACGAAGATGGATATAAAATCGGTACCAGACACCAATCTATTATGGCATATAGTGATAGATGGATTCAAAAACCGTGTTTGTGAGTGTTTATCAGTGGTTTCGTCATTCTCACCCCGATGAAATCGGGGTAAACTCCGGTGGGAATCCAGTTAGTGGTAAAGGAGTCTGGTCCTTCCTTAGAAGGACGGGTCAAGCCTTCAGGTTAGAAGCCCGAGAATGACATTGTTAATTAATCTCGTATCAGTAGACACTATCAATGTTTAAAGCAGTTATTATCTATCAGGTTATCTTGATTAATCCCTGCTTGATAGCCACGACCACGGCTTCGGTACGGGCGTTGGCGTTCAGTTTCCGTAGTATGGAAGTAACATGGTTTTTGATGGTCTGTTCACTGATGCCCAGCTCGGCGGCAATCTGCTTGTTAAGATACCCCTTGGCGATATACTGCAATATTTCTATCTCTCGGGGAGTTAAAGGCGATATGAAAGCCTCGGCTTCACTACGGGAGGTTAGTTCCTGGAACTGCTGTAATACGTGCTCGGCTATCTTGGGCCGGCTGGTAAGGCTTTCATTTATCGGGTGTTCACCTTTAGCGACACGCCTGATGATATCTATCAGTTGTTGCGCGGTAACTTCCTTGTTCAGGTATGCCACCGCCTGCGCTTTGAGTGCCAGGAACAACTGGTTATCATCGGGGTTGGAGGTCAGCAAAACAACGCCGATATTTGGTGAGCGCTGTCTTATTTTGCGGGCCAGTTCAAGGCCACTCTCTGAAGGGCCATCAAGGTCCAGCAGAGCAACATCCGGTGGCATGTTATCGATAGCTTTGAGTACCTCGCTGTTGACACTGGTAGTGCCAATAATAGTGATATCTTCGGTCTCTGAAAACGAGTGTTCCAGTGCCTGGAGAAACAGTGACTGCTGGCTGATAATGAATACCTGTATTTTATTTTTGTTATTATTCATAGTGTCTATTTCAGTTCAGTGCCATGGAGAATAGCCCAAACTGGTTTCACCTCCTCGCCTTCCTTTTTGTGTTAGATATGTTTTTTTCATAAATAGTAATGAACTGTTCAACCAGATAAGGGTCAAACTGTTTGCCGGCACATCGTTTTATTTCTTCCAGGGCACTCTCATGAGTCAGAGTCTCAGCGTAAGACCTTTCGGAGGTCAAAGTGGCGAACGCGTCCGCAATAGCCAGAATACGCGCTTCCAGAGGTATGTCATCTCCCTTTAGACCATCGGGATAACCGCTGCCGTCATAAAACTCATGGTGATGTAAAATAGCATCGACATAAGGGGACAACTGAGGAATATGTCTGGCGATATCCGCCCCCAACCGGCAGTGATTTTTGATAGTCTGCCATTCTTCTTCAGTCAGTCCACCCGGTTTATTCAATATTTCATTGTCTATACCTATTTTACCAATATCATGGAGAAATGCGCAGGCCTCCAGCCGATTCATCTCATCTTTGTCCAGCTTAAGCACGTTAGCCAGAGCCAGAGAGAAATCCGCTACCCTCTTAGAGTGGTTATAAGTATAATAGCTCCGGGAATCAGAGGTTTCCGCTAATGCACGAACAACGCTTGAAATTTTGCTGTCCATATTGTTTTTAGTTTCCGGGATAGAGCCGTCATGCGCGATTGGCGCCAAGGGGCCGGAAGCGCAGAAACTCTGGTTCCCGCCACTCCGTTTAGCACGATATAGAGTAACATCGGCGGCAGCAATGATGTCAGTATGGCTTATGCCATCATCGGGCCAGCTTGCCAGGCCGATACTGGCAGTAATGGGAATTTTTCCGGAGTCTAACCCTTTGGCGATTTGATTGCGGACTCGCTCAGCTACCTGGAAGGCGGCATCTATTGTTGTCTGTGGCAGGAGTACGGCAAACTCATCACCGCCGTAGCGAAAAGCATGGTCAGCGTTCCTGATAGCACCCTTGATGTTACTACCGACATCACGCAGGAGCTTGTCACCGGCGAGGTGTCCGTAGGTATCGTTGAACGTTTTAAAAGAGTCCAGGTCGAGAATGGCTAACGAGAAGGCGCCGCCGTATCGGGAGTGCCGACTGATTTCGCTATCAATCATTTCATCCAGAGAGCGTCGATTTAACAATCCGGTAAGTTCGTCAACACGAGCTTTCTTTTCCGCTCTGGCGTAGAGTTGAGAGTTTTCCAGGGGCATGGCGATTTGTGAAGCAAGTTGTTCCAGAAGCTTCATATGCCTTTGACTGTAGGCATTCGGGTTTTTACTGGCCGCGATAAAACTACCGATAACTCTGCCTTTGGCTATCAGCGGCAGATAAACTATGGTACGCAATCCGCTTTCATAAAAATGGTCGCCGGTGCTAAAGACCCTTTCCTGTGTCAGGTCAGGCTCAATAAATGGTTTCTTCTGGGTGACTACCCAACCCGTGCCGGTCCCCTCCATCGGTAATCTGTCCCCTACCTGATACGCCGAAATTTCCGGAGAGGACAGTGCCATGCAGCAAAGCCCATTGTCTTCAAGAAGAACGATGGATGCCCAGCTGACATCAACCACCTTCTTCAGCTCTTCAATGAAGTTGCCAAAACTCTCCTGAATATCCAGGCTTGAGGATAATATGACACTGGAGTTATTGATTACCGATAACTCTTCTTCACGCTCCCTGAGTTGTTCACGAAGGTATTCTTTCTCCATGCTCACGGCTACACGGCCGGTAACATTCTCAATGATACTGAGGTCCTCGAGTGAATACTTTCCTGACTTCTTTTCGCCAAGCACCAGAATAGCTATCAAGCGGTCACGACTTATCAACGGCATGAACATGGCTATCTTTTTAGACTCTATTTCCTCTCTTTCCTGCGGCCAGAGACCTAAAAAGGCGGGAAGAATACTCAGATTCTCCCTGTGCAAAGACTTCTGTTCTCTTTCAAGGTATTTTATAATAGGATTGCCTGCCCTGAGTCTCAGATTGCCTAAATGACTACCCTCGTCTTTAGGCTCAACGAACTGGGCCTTGAATTCCTCACTACCCGCTTCAGGAAAAAGCAGACATGCCTGTTTGATATTGAGCGCTTTTATAATCAGTGTCAGCAATTCGCCGCCCTGCTCCTTTAAGCTAAAGACATTGTGTATTCTATTGGTGAATTCATTAAGTCGCTGGTGGTAATCATAGCTCGAACCCTGGAATGCCCGGCTCATCAGTTCGAACAGGTGCCCGCGCACTTTATAAATAAAGATAGCTACGAAAAACGCTACTACCGTGGCTATGGATGAAGCAAGGAGGTCCAGCTCAAAATTGAAAATACTGTGGAGAACCATAAGCAATAGCCAGAAAGTCAGAGTGCCTATAACCGCCAGACTTAACCAGGCTGTGCTCTGCCGCACAACGATTCTAATATCCACTAACCGATGCCGTATAACCGCATAACTGAGAATAAAGGCGTTGGCAATATTACCAAAGTGGGCTATAGGAAACTCTCTACCGACCGGCAGAAAGCTAGCAAGAGTAAAGACAGCCAGTGCCCCGATACCAAGGAATATGGAAATGATTTGATTGTAAAGAACCGGATTGTCCAGGGTTTTTAATCGCTTCCGCAGTACATGTACACCCCGGAACAGCAAAACAAGTATAGGTAGTGCAACTATGAGTATCAGTCTACCATACACAGGATAAAGTTTGCCACCGCTCACCTCGACACTTTCGGGGACATAGCCTAAAACCACCAATAATATGATTAACGCAAGTGAAATGTAGGCAAAAGGTAACCAGCGTCCTTGCCCTGGCCCATAAAACGTGGAAGCGAATGCATGGAATTGTACCACCAACAAGGGGAAAGCGATGACAATGAGTTTAAACAATAACGTATTATACTGTGGGAAATAATTATTGCGAAAAAAATAGTCAATGAGACTCCAAAGCATAGCCGAGACCAGGAATAATATGAAAAGCGTATTCCTTTTTTGCCATGGGCGGCTCCCGGCTGTAGTCAGCAGCAGCGGTATATAAGCTATGGTGGCGATTAAAGGGAACAGGGCATAAACATTCATATACGGGAATTATCAACCCAAACGTAGTAACTGTCAAGAGGTAACTAAAGTAGGCAAACCAAGGTAAGGGAACTAAAGTACTATTGTTAAACGGCAATTTCCCTGGATTTTGTTGCGGTCTTTGCCCTGACTACCTCGATTTCTTCCGTCTCACCCGTTAGTTGAGCCAGTACTTTATCTGAGGGGTTGACATGGGGAGGTTTGAGATGGGCTAAATCGGCGCCTGCCGCCTGCTTACTTGCGGTGTAATAGGCAAAAGTACCCGCAGGCAACAAGGTAGCCTCGACTTTAAAATCAATCATCTTCTCCAGTTCATCATGGGCAGCTGACTTGGTATAGTCATCATTATCCGAATTTAATAGCTGCTGACATACAGCTTTGGATATCGCGTCCTCATCCATTCCAGAGTTGTCCTTAAGCTCAATAAAAAGCTTTAGCACGGCCTCCCCGGGCTCCTTATAGGCAGTCCAATCCTCATAGGGAATGCCAGTGTTTTCAATAGCCTGCCAGATTGTTTTCTCCGTCAGCCGGACGACCACAAAATCAAGCATGCCATCAATCCGCCGCTCAAAGACCATCTGAGGTATATCAATACCCAGCTTCTCATTACGGAGGGAAGATATTCTGACCAGGTCTCCGGGTCTGTACCTTGTCATGGCCCCGCCGTGGAAGTTAGTAATAACTATCTCATAATTCTGGCCGACCTTAACCTCATCGAGCAGCAATGTCTCGGGCTGGTAACTATGGTCCATTTCCCACTTTACGAGTTCTTCTTCCGGTATAAACTCCAGGAAATTGAGATTGGGAACGAATGTCATGCTATCATAGTCCCATGTCTGCGTAGCGATAACGCCTCCCTCGGTGCCGCAATATACGTCCAGGGGATATCTGCCCCATAGTTCCTTTATTTTGTCTCTGTAGACCCAGCTGTCCAGTCCGCCACTCAGGATTCCCTTTATGTTCCACAGGTCCCTGGGCAATATAGGACGCCCGGCCAATTTGCTTTTCAATAAACCCTTAAGAAGTCGGGCGACCGCTTTAGGTTGTTTAATTAAGGGGAGAATAGAGGCTTTGCTCGAAGCCTGGCTTATCTTTTCACCGACTTTAACCAGAACCAGAGACAGGCCGCAAAAACCATCGAGTCCCTGTGATAAGGACTGTCTGAAACCGAGTTGAATTCTTTCCTCGAAGGAAAGGTTGTCCATGCCTTCCAGCGGCGGCATGAACTTTGAAGGGGATTGAAGGTCCAGCATTTTAGCCAGAGCACCGGACATATAAGGTCTTGGTGCCACGGCATTGATAATTCTGGGACACTTAACAACCTGGGAAGTATCTTTCCAGTCCTTACAGGAAGAGATAATGGTTATGCCGAATGAAACTACACTCATCTGTTGCAGGAATTCCGGCGTCAGCGGCACCCACTTGCAGGGATACTCTCCGGACCTTCCCGAGGTATGTACCCATTCAGCAGGTTTGGCTGGCAGCAGGTCTTCCTTTTTTTCTAATAACTCGGGGCAATAGTCTTTGTAAGTGTTCAGCGGAACAAGCCGTCGGAATTCCTCAATCGTCTTCGGTTTGGCCCCGCGCATGATTTTTTCACCGAGCGGACAATTGTTAAGTAATTCCAGCTGCTTCAGCATGAGTCGTTTCTGGATATCCATGAACTCACCGATATTGAGACTGAGAAAGCCGCAGCACATTTGCCACAATTCTTCATCTCTGCCCTGATTCAGAAGGTCTATCGCCTTTGGCATGAACACCTCTCAAGCTAATTTGCCATTTGGCAAACATAGATACAGGAACAGACTATGATATTAAAGCTAGCTTGGGAAGTGATTATGTTCTAGAACGCAGTTCTATGAGACTGGGGAATTATGAGGATTTGTGGCTGTTTACGGCAGTTGATATAAGAGGCAGGATTATTGTTCTTCGGTTTCTTCGTCGGTTCCTAAAAACGATTCTAATTGCTTGTTCAATGCCTGGATATCTTTTTCCTGTTGCCCTTTGCCCATGGCCATACCATAACTGACGAAGAACTGGAGGAAATTATGAAGAAGCTCCAGCATCTGGTGGGAGAAAAACCGGAACTCCTCTTTGGTCGCACATTTTTTCTGGTTCAAGTGCTCCTGCAGCTGACATTGAATGAGGTAGTTGACGAACTCGGTACGGTTCATTTCGCCGCGGTTCTCATCTATCTGCTTGACGACGTCTTCTTTGACTACCATTATTAAATCGTCTTCATCTAATAATAGAGTTCTTTTCATTATTGCTACACAACCTCATCAACAGTCCCGCCTGTGGGGGTTGATTTTTATTATTATCACAATTAGTGTATCACTGGGGCATAAAAATTTTTGTAAAAGTAATAAAGGATTCATAAAGTTTTGGTAAAAGTTTCATTAACACGAAGGGGAAATTGGTTTTTACCGGCAAGAGGAAAGTGATTCAATAAAAAACCTGAAGACTCGATTGCCTTCAGGTTATCTTAATTATCTGGTTGACCTTAGACGTTGTCAGAGATAGCTTTGCCAGGTTCCAGCATTTCCATAAGCGAATCGATAGTTTTAAGCAGTTTAAAGCCGCTTTCCGTTACCTGATATGCCACCATGGTGTTATCGATGTTGACTTTATTGATAAAACCCTGATTTACAAGGTAATCAAGGTATTTTTGT
>JBGPRB010000051.1:0-13946 GCA_041489355.1 Dehalococcoidia bacterium | reverse complement strand
GAATAAGAGGGCTGTTTATCTTCGATAAAAGCAGGTCGATATTCAGGGAAAAGTATTTTTCCGGGGTCCCCATATCCAGCCAGTAGCCGCGGTAAGGATAGCCGAATACCGGCATTCCAGTATCCAGAAGGTGAGGGAAAAGCCCTTTTTCGAACATGTAGTGGCGGTCGGAAGGTATATGGGCCAGGACCTCCGGCTCGAGGATATAGGTGCCGGCGTTTATCCAGTTAGTCGTGGCTTCGGAAAGGGGAGGCTTTTCAATAAACCGCTTCACCTTCTGGTCAGCGTCGGTTTCAACCACACCGAAGGCGCCGGGATTATCCACCCAGGTGAGCGATATAGTGGCCATGGCCTTTTTGCTGCGGTGGAAAGCGAACATATCATTTAAATTCATATCCGTGAATACGTCTCCGTTCATGACGAGAAAAGTACCATCCAGATAAGCTTCGGCGTTTTTTACCGCCCCGGCGGTACCCAATGGTTCCTTCTCCACGCAATATGTCAGCCGAACGCCGAGCCGGCTGCCATCCCCCAGATAGCCCTGAATGACATCAGGAAGATAGCTCAATGTCAGGATGATATCCTCAATGCCGAACTGCTTGAGATAAGCCATGATATGTTCCATAATAGGCCTGTTAAGCACCGGCACCACGGATTTGGGTCTGTCATCGGTCAGCGGTTGAAGTCGGGTACCCGGACCACCCACCAGAATAACCGCTTTCATTTTCCGCAAACCTGTAGCTTTTCCAGCTGTCATCAAGCAATTACCTGTAAATAAATGGTGAGTTAAGCCAGACCAGGAAATAATTTCATCATTCCTGCCCTAGTTACTTTAATCGGCTTAAGGTAAAAAAGTCAACATTAATACTTAAAATACTCGGGGTTGCGAAGAGTTTACATTTTATTGTATTATTTTAGTAATTAGCCCCTGTAACTCAGTTGGATAGAGTACTGGCCTCCGAAGCCGGGTGCGAGCGTTCAAATCGCTCCAGGGGCGTTTCGAGAATACGGAGCAAACATGACGAAAGAAAAAAGCCTTATCGAGATTAGATGGCACGGACGCGGCGGCCAGGGCGCCGTAACCTCTGCCGAACTGCTGGCCCAGGCAGCCATAAGCGAGGGCAAGTACGCTCAGGCTTTTCCCAGCTTCGGGCCGGAGCGGAGAGGGGCACCGGTACAGGCTTTTAACAGGGTGGATAAACAGGAACCGGTGAGAATCAGAGCAGATATAACCGACCCTGATTACGTAGTAGTGCTCGATCCCAGCCTGCTGGATAAAATTAATGTCACCTCCGGACTTAGCAAAGACGGGCTGGTAATCATCAACACCAAGAAGACCATCAATCAAATCAAGTCCGAATTCAAAATCAGTTATCGTACAGCTGCAGTCGATGCCACGAAGATTGCCAGGGAGGTGCTGGGGGTACCTATCGTCAACACCACCATGCTCGGCGCCCTGATAAAGGTCACGGGTATTATTAAAAAAGAGTCCGCCCATGCGCCGCTGGAGAAACGTTTCGGCAGGCTGGGCGAGCGTAACATAAAAGCCATGGAAACGGCCTATGAACAAGTCGCAATAGAGGAGCGGTAAATGGCTAAACCTGAAAGCGAAATGACCTGGAGAGACATGGAGATTGGCAACATTGTCACCGAGCCAGGGAGCGCCCGGCAATATGAGAGCGGGACCTGGCGCTCGCAGCGGCCGACCTATGACTTTAAAAAGTGCATCAAGTGCGGCATCTGCCAGCTCTTCTGCCCCGAAGGCTGCATTGAGCAGAATAAAGACGGTAATTTTGAAGCTAACCTTTTTTACTGCAAGGGATGCGGCATCTGTGCCAGGGAATGCTGGCCCAGGGTGATAAAGATGGTAGAGGAGGAGGAAAAATGACCACGAGGGTAGGCATTGAAGTATCCATTGCCGTCGCTGATGCCGTCAGGCTGACCAATGCCGACGTCATCGCGGCTTACCCGATTACGCCACAGACCCACATCGTCGAGCACCTGGCGGAACTGGTAGCTAATGGCGAGCTGGATGCAGAGTATATACCTGTAGAGTCCGAGCATTCGGCGATGAGCGCCTGCCTTGGCTCCGCCGCCTCCGGCGCCCGGACATTCACCGCCACGTCCAGCCAGGGACTGGCCTTGATGAACGAGGTGTTATACGTCGCCTCGGGTATGCGCCTGCCCATCATCATGGCAGTGGCCAACCGCGCCTTATCCGCCCCATTGAGCATATGGGCCGACCATTCCGATATGATGTCGGTCAGGGATACCGGCTGGATTCAGATAATCGTTGAGAACGGCCAGCAGGCCGTGGATAATATAATCTGCGCTTTCCGCATTGCCGAAGACAGGCGTGTGTTGCTGCCGGTAATGGTCCACCTGGACGGTTTCAATCTCACCCACGTGATTGAGCCGATTACTTTACCGGAACAGACAGACGTCGATAAATTCTTACCCAAGAACAGATTCCCCCTTCCACTCAATCCAGATAAACCGGTAGCCATGGGGGGTTTTGCACCTCCGGTTATCTACACCGAGGCAAAATGGGCGCAGGAAGTCTGCATAAGAGACTCGAAAGAAGTTATCCTGGCGTGCTGGGATGAATTTGGCAGAGTCTTCGGGCGGCAATATCATCCGGTGGAGAAATACCACAGCGACGGCGCCGGGGTAATCCTCCTGACCATGGGGGGTATTAGCGAGACAGCTTCCGTAGCCATCGATGAAATGAGAGCGGAAGACGAGAATGTCGGGCAGGTAAGGTTGCGTTTATGGCGGCCTTTCCCCTTTGAAGAACTGCGCCAGGCCGTCAAGGATGCCGAGATTGTCATTATTCTGGACAGGGCCATCTCCCTGGGTGGGCCGGGGGGTCCGGTTGCCTCCGAGGTCAAGGCTGCCCTCTACAACCAAGTCAAGAGACCGAAGATGGTAGCCTTTGTCGGAGCGCTGGGTGGACGTGATATCACGGTAGCCGGATTTAAAAACTTAATCAAAAAAGGCATCGAGATTTCCCGGACGGGAAGCCAGAACGAATACGAGATTTACGGGGTGAGGGAATAATGGAAAAGTACGCAATTTACGTTCCCCGACTTATCAAGAAACAGGAAAACTTCGCGCCGGGGCACCGGGCCTGCATCGGCTGCGGCGAAGCCCTGGCCATAAGACTGGCTTTCAAAGCTCTGGATAATAACGTCATCGTGGCTAATGCCACCGGCTGTGCGGAGATTTTTGCCTCTCAGTTACCTGCCACCTCATGGCATTTGCCCTGGATTCATACCCTTTTCGAGAATACGGCAGCGGTCGCCTCGGGTGTAGAGGCGGCTTACAAAGTTATGAGAAGGAAGGGAATACCGTTACCCGAGAACACCAAGGTAGTAGCCATCGCCGGGGACGGCGGCACCAGCGATATCGGCCTCCAGGCGCTTTCCGGCGCCCTGGAAAGAGGTCATGATTTCACCTATATCTGCTTCGATAATGAAGCCTATCAGAATACCGGCAACCAGAGGTCGTCGGCCACTCCCTTCGGCGCGGCGACCACTACCTCACCATTGGGCAAGAAGAGCATCGGGCAGTTCAGCTGGAAGAAGAACATGCCGGAGATTGCCGTAGCCCATAACATACCCTATGTGGCTACCGCCTGCCACAGCTATCCCTTCGACCTGATGGATAAAGTTGCCAAGGCCGTCGCCACCAAGGGGCCGGCTTACGTGCACATACTTTCGGTCTGTCCCACCGGGTGGCGGAGCGCCACCGATACCGTTATCAGGCTGGGTCGCCTGGCCGTGGAAACCGGGGTGTTCCCCCTGTACGAAGTGGAGAACGGGAAGTATAAAATGAGCCTCAATCTACCGAAGCTCAGGCCGGTGAAAGACTACCTCAAACAGCAGGGGAGGTTCCGCCATCTGAGCGATGACGTTATCCAGAAGATACAGGACAGAGTGGAAATCGAATATCAAAAGTTACTGGAGAAGGCGAAAAATGGCAGTAAAACAACTAAAAGAAAAAGTCGGGCAGGTGCTGGAAAAGTACCAGCGTGACAAATCGGCGCTGATAGATATACTGCACGATACACAGTCGGAAATAGGCTACCTGCCTAAAGAAGCCCTGGAGGAGGTCGGCCAGGGCCTGGGCGTCCCTTTGAGCCGGGTTTACAGCGTGGCTACCTTTTTCAAGGCTTTCAGCCTGAAACCGAGGGGGCGCCATCTGATTAACGTTTGCCTGGGCACAGCCTGCCATGTCCGGGGCGCCGATAAAGTCCTGGAGCAGATGGAAAAGGAACTGGGGATAAAGACGGGGGCAAATACGCCCGACCTTAAATTCACCCTGGAGACGGTCCGCTGCGTGGGCGCCTGCGCCCTGGGCCCGATGGTCATCATCGGGGAAGACTATCACGGCGAGATGACGCCGGAGAAAGTCAGCGAAGTATTAAAGAACTATAGTTAGCTAGTGGAGGGATTCGCGTGGCAAAATTAAAATCCCCGGGCGAGTTAGAGGCTCTGAGAAGCTCGATATTGAAAAAGAGAGACCCCGATAAGCCCTGTATTACCGTATGCAACGGCACCGGCTGCCAGGCCTATGGCTCGAAAAGCATCATGGCTGCTTTCCAGGATGAAGTCAAGAAACAAAACCTTGGCGCCAAAGTGGATGTTAAGGCCATCGGCTGTCCCGGCTTTTGCGAAAGAGGCACGCTGGTCGTTATTAAACCTAAAGACATATTTTATCAAAGAGTGCGGGTCAAGGATGTGCCCGAAATACTCTCCGAGACCATCGGCAAGGGTAATGTAGTTAACAGGCTGCTCTATACCGACCGCACCACGAATGTGAAAGTAACCCGAGAAGGTGAAGTGCCCTTCTACAAGCGGCAGATGCGCCTGATTATCGGCAACAACGGCCTGATTGACCCGACATCTATCGACGATTACCTGGCGATAGGCGGTTACACCGCCCTCGCCAAAGCCCTCAAAATGTCCCCAGAGCAGATAATCGACGAGGTAAAAAAGTCCGGGCTGAGGGGACGCGGCGGGGCCGGATTCCCCACCGGCAACAAGTGGGAAACCACGCGCAAGGCGCACGGCGATACCAAGTACGTTATCTGCAACGCCGATGAAGGCGACCCCGGCGCTTTCATGGACAGGAGCCTGGTAGAAGGCAACCCGCACAGCGTCCTGGAGGGAATGATAATCGGGGCTTATGCCATCGGCAGCCACGAAGGCTATATCTATGTCCGCAACGAATACCCGCTGGCTGTAAGACACATGCGCATCGCTATCGAGCAGGCTGAAGCCTATGGGCTCCTCGGCGAGAATATTCTGGGCTCGGGTTTCAGCTTTAATATTAAAATAAAGAGAGGCGGCGGCGCCTTTGTCTGCGGAGAGTCCACTGCTCTCATGGCATCTCTGGAGGGCAGGGTAGGGGAACCGCGCGCCAAGTACATCCACACCTCGGAGCAGGGGCTGTGGGGAAAGCCGAGCAACCTCAACAACGTGGAGACCTGGGCCAACGTACCCCTCATCATTAACAGGGGCGGCGACTGGTATGCGAAGATAGGCACTAAAGGCAGCAAGGGCACCAAGATATTCGCTTTGGTCGGCAATATCAGCAATACCGGCCTGGTGGAAGTGCCCATGGGCACCACTTTAAGGGAGATTGTCTTCGATATCGGCGGAGGCATCCCCAAGGGACGTAAGTTCAAGGCGGTACAAACCGGCGGGCCCTCGGGCGGCATGATTCCGGAGAGCCTGCTCGACCTGCCTGTAGATTTCGATGAATTGACCAGGGCCGGCTCCATGATGGGCTCCGGCGGCATGATTGTGATGGACGATAAGACCTGCATGGTGGATATGGCCAGGTACTACACCACTTTCCTCGAGGGAGAGTCCTGCGGCAAATGTCTTCCCTGCCGCGAAGGACTGAGGCAAATGAAGTACATCCTGGACGGCATCACCGAGGGGAGGGGCAAAGAAGGTGACATCGGGCTCCTGGAAGAGCTTTCAGCCACCCTTATTGACGCTTCGCTCTGCGCCCTGGGTAACACAGCACCCAATCCGGTCATGAGCACCATCCGCCACTTCAGAGACGAGTATGAGGCCCATATTAAAGAAAAGAAATGCCCCGCCGGCGTCTGCACATTCGAGGCGGTAAAAGTAAAGTAAGGGCAAAAACAGATGGTGAATTTCACGATTATCCCAAGATTGATTAGATGAAAAATCTCAACATTTACGAAGGATTGGTTAGATGGTAAAACTGACGATTAACGGACGAGACATCAAAGCAGCCGAGGGCACTACCATACTGTACGCCGCCCGCGAAAATAACATTTATATACCGACTTTATGCTCTAACGAGGCCGTCGCCCCTTACGGCGCCTGCCGCCTCTGCCTGGTCGAGATAAAGACGGCCAGAGGTCGGGAGCGACTGGTCACCTCGTGCATTTACCTGGTAGAAGAAGGGCTAAACGTCCAGACCGATACGGAAAAAATACGGAAAATCAGACGGATGCTGCTGGAGTTATTGCTGGCCAGATGCCCTGATTCGGAAGTAGTCCAGGACCTGGCGAAGAAAGCCGGCCTGGACAAGACGCGCTTCGTCGAGCAGACGGGTAATAATAAATGCATCCTCTGCGCCAACTGCGCCCGTACCTGCGAGGAAGTGGTCGGCGTGGCGGCCATAAGCCTGGCCAAACGCGGCGTGGAGAGAGAGATGACGACGCCTTTCAGCGAAGATTTTTCGGAAGCATGCATCGGGTGCGGCTCCTGCTCTTACAGCTGCCCCACGGGCGCGATAAGCATGGAGGATAAAAACAGCACCAGGGTCATCAAATGGCCACATAATACGATGGAGTTCAAGCTGAAGAAGTGCTCTGTCTGCGGCCAGTACTGGGCCCCTGAAAAGCAGATCGAGTATATTGCTAAAATATCGGGGACACCAATAAGCGATTACGATAAATGCCCCGACTGCCGGGAGTAACATAATATAAGGAGTTCAAGAAGGGCACAGCTTCCTGGAAATAATATTCTGGTGACCTATCCCCCTGACCCCTTTCCCTTGGGTATTTATGAAGGGAAGGGGGATTGTTATTAGAAGGGGTTGACAATCCTTCGAGATTCTCCAAGAAAAAAGGATTGCACCTGAGTCTGCGCTCGGCTATACTGTAAACGTCGGGGTGTAGCGCAGTTTGGTTTAGCGCGCAGCGTTTGGGACGCTGAGGTCGGTGGTTCAAATCCACTCACCCCGACCATTGGAGAAATCGGTTTACATAATATGAATACAAGACCTGAACTTCAACCTATCGAACGCAACATTGCCATGGAACTGGTCCGCGTCACCGAGGCGGCGGCCATGTCTGCGGCACGTTTCCTCGGCCGGGGGGATAAACACCTGGTAGATGAGTCAGCAGTAACAGCCATGCGCAATGTTCTGGGTTTCGTCCGGATGGACGGTATCGTGGTCATCGGGGAAGGAGAAAAGGACGAAGCTCCTATGCTGTATATTGGTGAGAAAATCGGTGACGGTTCGGACCCAAAAGTTGATATCGCCGTCGACCCCGTTGACGGGACCACTCTCACAGCCCGCGGACTTCCAGGAGCTATTTCTGTGGTGGCGCTTTCCGCAAGGGGAACGATGCACTGTCCCCGGAACTTCGTCTATATGAATAAAATTGTTACCGAAGCGGAGGCGAAGGATTGTATAGACATTAATGCACCGGTAGCAGAAAATCTGAAGAACATAGCTATAGCTAAGAAAAAGAGAGTATCAGAAGTGACCGTAGTGGTGCTGGACCGGCCACGCCATGCCCAGCTACTGGAAGATATCAGAAGCGCCGGCGCCAGGGTAAAACTAATTTCCGATGGCGATGTTTCCGCCAGCATCGAGGCGGCTCTGCCGGAAACGGACGTGGATGTGCTGATGGGAATCGGGGGAACGCCGGAGGGTGTACTGGCCGCTGCGGCGATACGCTGCATCGGGGGAGGAATGCAATGCAAAGCCTGGCCCCGCGATGAAAAAGAAAGACAAACTGCTATCGATAGTGGAGAGGACATCGAAAAGGTCTATAAGACCGAGGATATGATTAACAGCGATGATGTGTTTTTTGCCGCCACCGGGGTCAGTAGCGGCGATTTACTGAAAGGGGTACGATACTTTAGCGGTGGAGCTCAGACTCAGTCCATCGCCATGCGCGGCCGCTCCGGCACGATGCGCTGGGTGGATGCCCGCCACAACTTCGATAAGCTGGAAAAACTCGACTTCATGAAGTACGTTGAAAAGCGTAAATGGGCTCAAGATTGACCCTAAACACTCCGCAGCAGCATCCCGAAGCCCTTAAAGTTCATTTTAATTTCACCCCAGGAAGTGCAGCGTCGCAGCCTTTGCCAGAGATAAGACGGGCGCAGGTAAAAAGCGCGGTAGGCGCGCCGCGTCCAGTATTTAAGGTCGTCGCGGCTGAGCTTGTCGCTCTCAAAGACGGGAGTCGTCGGATTGTCCGTCCCGGCATAAACAAAGCTCTCCCAGGCGGGGCTTTCTTTCCTGCCGCGCATATAAACTTCGTATAGCTCGGTGGCGGGAAAAGGGGTGGTCACGGAAAACTGGGCGAAGTCCACCTTGAGCCTTTTAGCAAAATCGATAGTCTGCCGGATGGTCTCCGGCGTTTCGCCGGGAGAGCCGAGCATAAAATAGCCGATAACCTGCAAGCCGACTTCACGGCTGTCACGGACCGCCTCCTCCACCTGCGCCAGAGTAATGTCTTTTTGCAGAGTCTTGATTATCTCCGGCGAGGCCGACTCGATACCATAAGCGACGGCGTAACAGCCGGCCTGTTTCATATGGCGCAGCAGCTCTCTGTCCACCAGATTGACCCGCGTCTCACAGGTCCAGGCTATCTTAAGCCCTGTGCTCACTATTTTTTCCGCGATGGCGTGGACGCGTTTTTTATCCAGCGTGAAAGAATCATCGTAAAAAGCTATCTCTTTCACACCGAACCTGTCTTTAAGGTAAGCCATTTCCTCAACAACGCGGTCGGGACTCTGCGCCCGGAACCGGCTGCCGAAAACAGGCTTGGAGCAATAGGCGCAGCGATAGGGACAGCCGCGACTGGTCACGATGGCGGCAAAGGGCATCGCCATACCATGCGGAGGGTGAGGCCGGTACCGCTGCCAGGGCAGCAGGTGATAAGCCGGGAAGGGGAGCGAATCCATATTCACGATTGAAGCCCTGTCAACGTTATGGATTACCTTGCCATCCGACCTGTAGCTGATGCCCGCGATGCTATCCAGGGGTCGCTTATCCTCAAGCGTTCTTAAAAGCTCGATAATAGTCTCGTCAGCTTCTCCTCTGACGATGATATCGATATCGGGGGAAGACACCAGCGTTTCCTCCGGGAGCAGTGTGGCATGGGGCCCTCCTATGACTATCGTGAGGCCGGGATTTGCCCGCTTGAGATGGCGTGCTATGCCCAGAGCCGCGCCGATGGTGGGCGTCATGGCGGTAATGCCGACGACATCCGCCCGGGCAACCATCCCCTCGATATCGCCGGGCATAAGTCCCAGTGCGCTGGCATCCAGCAGCTTTACCGGATATCTCTCTTTTTCCAGAATAGCGGCAATCAAAGCCAGTCCAAGGGGAGGCTGGGGATAACGGGTAAACTGAGGGGGATTTATCAGAACTACATTAAGCATTATCTTTGCCCGGGAGCGTATCCAGTTTCAATAAGACACGAATATTGATGCCTATTTTGTATCTCTAGTAAGTGCACTACGGATGATACTATTTATCGAGCGGAGGGTTAGACCGGTGAAAAAGCTAATAGCTCCGATGATAATGAAGAATATCGACAAAAGAGTCCAGCCAACCGACACAATACCGCTACTAGAATAGAGTCTGAGGGCAAAAATACCGGCAAGCAGTCCGATAATGACGAGGAGAGTACCTGCCAGACCGAAGAAGAAGAGAGGCTTCCTCTCCGAAATCATGACCACAATTTTAGTTAATACCCCCAACCCATGGGTTACCGGGTTCAGCGTAGAACTATCCTTATCATATGTAACTGAAACAGGGACTTCAGCGATTTTTAGGTTCCTTCTGGCTGCCTCAGCTACAGTCTCGGCGGATATAGCCATGCCGTTTTCCTTCAAATCAAGGGTCGCTATCGCTTTCCTGGAGAAAGCCCTGAAGCCACATTCAGAATCGGTAAGCTGGTCATTGGCAAGCACGTTTACAGAACGCGAAATCACCCTCTGCCCAACTCTTCGATATAGAGGAATTTTGTTAGCCTGCTTCTTCCTGGAGCCGATAACAAAGTCGTAGCCTTCTGAGATAGGCTTGAGGAGATTCGGGATTTCTTTGGGATTATGCTGGGCATCAGCGTCAAGAATTACCAGAATATCGGGGTCTCTTTTCCTGGCCTCGTCAAGAATAGTCTGTATAGCGGCCCCGTAACCGCGATTTCGGGGGTGCTGCACCACCTCGGCGCCGGCCAGTCTGGCTATTTCTACCGTATTATCAGTGCTACCGTCATCGACAACGATGACTTCATCTACATACTGTCGGGTACTGAGCACTATAGTACCAACATATTTACTTTCATTATATGCCGGTATACCGGCAATAACCCTGAGGACCGAGGGTTTAGCTACTGTTTTATCCATCAATCATCAACTTCGATTCCAGCGTCTTTAAAGAGCTTTTTCAGTTCCCGGCGGGCCAGTCTGGTGGGATTACCTCCCCGTTTCTCCCATCTCTGTATCGTAGAGAGGCTGACACCCATTTCCCTGGCCATGTCTTCCTGCGCCCATCCCCTTATTCTTCTAAGCTCCCTGACTTTTTCTTTCAGTTCTTTCATTATAACCTCCACAAGATGCTGCAAGCAAGGGGTCATGTTAATTATTACATATAATCATAAATTATAGAGTGGGTAAGCCCAATTGTCAATAAGATGGCACTATATATGCCAATATGTCATATTTATAGGAAAGCAGGAACGTCACCAAGGCATGGGTATAAAAAATCAAGAGAAGGGCTTGACAAAATCTCGGAGAAAGATATAAAATCGAGAAAATACGGCAAACGGTTTCCTATTACCTTATTACAACTAATATGACATTCGAATCACAGGGCGCCGAAAGAAAAGAGATTGCCATTATGAGAATCCTGAGTGATTCTGCGGAACCGCTCGGCGCCAGAGTTATTGCCCATCACCTGAAAGGCCACGGCATCGAACTGGGCGAGAGGGCAGTAAGATACCATCTCAAACTGATGGATGAACGCGGTTTGACTTACCTCGTCGGCAAGCGTGACGGCCGCGTGCTTACCGATAAGGGCATGACCGAGGTAAAATCAGCCCTGGTCAAAGATAAGGTCGGCTTTATCATATCCAGAATCGAGACGCTATCTTTCCGCACCAGTTTCGACTGTGAAAGTCGCCAGGGACTTGTGCCCGTGAATGTATCCATTTTCCCGAGGGATAAATTCGAAAACGCCCTGAAAGCCATGAGACCCGCCTTCGAAGAGGGAATATGTACCAGCGACCTGGTAGCCGTGGCATCCGAGGGGAAACGGCTGGGAGAAATTACCGTGCCTCCGGCGAAAATAGGCATGGCTACCGTGTGCAGCATTATTTTTAACGGCGTTTTACTCAAGGAGGGTGTGCCGATGGACTCCCGGTTCGGCGGCATACTGCAACTGCGCGATCATAAGGTCGTTCGCTTCGTAGAGCTCATTGATTATGCTGGTTGTTCCCTGGACCCATCGACAATTTTCATTAAAGCCAGGATGACATCCGTGCGCGGTGTGGTCAACAACGGCGACGGCGAAGTGCTGGCCAATTTCCGGGAAATACCTTCGATATGCCGTCCCATCGCGGAAAAAGCCGTCGCCGACCTGAAAGAAGCAGGCTTTCGGGGATTGGTCGTTATGGGCAGGACGAGCGAGCCGGTATGCGAGATACCTGTAGGCCTGAATAAAATCGGGATGATTCTGCTCGGCGGCCTGAACCCGGTGGCGGCCGCTGAAGAGGTCGGCATCGCGGCGGATAACCTGGCAATGAGCACGGTTATGGAATACCAGGAACTGGTCAAATTCCGGGAGGCGGTTATCGACTATCGCGACCTGGTGAGGTTCTGGGAAGTCTCAAAATAAAGAAGAGGATACATACAAAAATATAAAAATATTTAAAAGGAGTCGTGAGAAAAGATGAACTTACAGCGTCCCAATTCCAATGATGCCACCCGTACTGCCAATCGCTCCCGGAACGTATCGCCGATGAGCGGCATATGCACCCGCTGTATCGACGGCTGCACCGGAAACTGCGAAATTTTCAAGGCGACCTTCCGCGGTCGGGAACTGATTTACCCCGGACCGTTCGGCGAAATTACCGCCGGCGGCGATAAAGACTATCCGGTGGACTACTCGCACCTCAATATCCAGGGGTACGCCCTGGGAGCCAGGGGCCTGCCCGAGGGGGTCGAGGGGAACCCGGACACAGCCACGTTTCCTTCGGTAAATACCGAGACGGAATACGGCTGGGATATAAAAGTGAAAATGAAGCTGCCTATCTTTACCGGCGCCCTGGGCTCCACCGAGATAGCGCGTAAAAACTGGGAGCACTTCGCCGTGGGGGCGGCCATCGCCGGCGTGACGCTGGTCTGCGGCGAAAACACCTGCGGCATCGACCCCAAGCTGGTGCGGGATAAAAACGGCAAGGTTATCTCGTCCCCGGACATGGACCGCCGCATCGAGACCTACCGTCGCTATCACCAAGGCTACGGAGAAATCCTGGTACAGATGAACGTCGAGGATACGCGCCTGGGCGTCGCCGAGTATGTCCACAAGAAGCACAAGCTGGAAACCATCGAGCTTAAGTGGGGTCAGGGCGCTAAGTGTATCGGCGGAGAAATCAAGGTCAACAGCCTGGAGAGGGCGCTGGAACTCTCGAAGCGCGGCTACATCGTCACGCCGGACCCATCGAGCCCTTTAAGCCAGCAAGCCTTTAAGGAAGGCTCTCTCAAAGAGTTCGAACGGCACAGCCGGATGGGCTTTATCGGAGAAGAGGAGTTCTATGAAGAGGTCAAGCGCCTGCGCGACATCGGCTTCAAGCGCGTCACCCTGAAAACGGGCGCTTACGGCCTGCGCGAGCTGGCCATGGCTATCAAGTGGAGCTCCAGAGCGAAAATCGACCTGCTGACGATAGACGGCGCTCCCGGCGGCACAGGGATGAGCCCCTGGCGCATGATGGAGGAGTGGGGCATGCCCAGCCTCTACCTGCACTCCGCCGCCCGCGAATTCTGCCAGAAGATGGCGGATAAAGGCGAAAGGGTGCCGGATATCGCCTTTGCCGGCGGTTTCAGCAGCGAGGACGGCGTCTTCAAGGCGCTGGCCCTCGGCGCGCCGTTCGTCAGGGCCGTCTGCATGGGGCGCGCCCTGATGATTCCGGGCATGGTGGGCAAGAACATCGGCCTGTGGCTCAAGGACGGCAAGCTGCCGAACACCGTGAGCCAGTTCGGCACGACGGCAGAGGAAATCTTCGTTAACTACGAGGACGTGAAGAATATCGTGGGGTCGGACGAGATAAAGAACATCCCGCTGGGCGCCATCGGCATCTATAGCTACAGCGAAAAGATACGGGTGGGACTCCAGCAGATTATGGCGGGGGCGCGGTGTTTCAGCGTACCGGCGATTACGCGAAGAGAGGTGATGAGCCTGACGGAGGAATGCGCTAAAATCACCGGCATACCTTATATTATGGAGTGCTACCGCGAAGAGGCAATGGAGATACTGAACGGGTAGTTTTCAGTTTTAAGTTAATAGAATACGGAACGGGCTCTGAGAAATCAGGGCCCGTTTTTATTATACTCACTTAATAGGTTGGGGTATAAGATTAGCTTGATGTTGGTGTTATAATTAAAATATAATGAATATCCTATTCGTAGACGATTCTATACAATACAAACAATATG
>JBGPRB010000050.1:0-13989 GCA_041489355.1 Dehalococcoidia bacterium | reverse complement strand
GGGTCGTTAATAATTTGTATCAGGTTCAAGGCTTCAATTCTTTCCTCTTCAGTAAGACGGTTTAATCTATCGCCAACAATGTTATCAGCGTATTTCTGCTCGAAGGGGCCGCTACCGATAAGGATAAGCTTTTTCACCAGGGCGGGATAACGAGCGGTAACGATAAAGCTGAGCATGGCTCCCCAGGAAAAGCCGATTAAGATGACGGGGATGTCCCCGTGCTCTTTTAACACATCGTGCAACTCCTGTATCTGCCCCTCAAGCGTCGACTTCGTTTGTAATGGTTCGAGGACACCCGTGAGAGATGAAAGCTCTCTGGCGACAGGAGCCATCTCACCGGGCGCGCCGGGACCGCCGTGAATGACGGCTACATTATAGGGCCTGTTACCGTATTTTCTTATATTTTTCATAGAGTCCCTACCAGGTAGGTTTTCATCCCCTGGTTATTACAAATTTTAAATAAATTTACAGCCTTTTCCCTTTCCTCAAGCATCGTGAATAGTGTCGGGCCGGAGCCGGCGAGGTGAACGTGGGGAGCGCCCATCTTCATTAAGTGCTCCACATATACACGGCGTATATTATAATCGTCAAAGGCGATGTTTTCAAACGTATTGAACAGCATCGATGCCTTAATTCTTTTACCTTTATGTAAAGTTTCCACCAGCTTTTCCGTAATCTTGCCGTCGGTAAAGTGGGCGGGCTTGAGGCCGGCATACATCCGCCCGGTCTTGCCCGGCTTCACAGGGACATCCGGTATTACCAGCACCACCCACATTTTGGGAAGCGGCGGCAGCGGTGCTATTATCTCGCCCCTCCCCGCTGCCAGAGCCGTGCCACTGTGCAAAAAAAAGGAGACATCCGAGCCCAGCTGCACTGCCAGCCCGAGAAGTTCTGACGGTGATAATCCGAGTTCCCACAATTCGTTGAGGCCACGTAACAGGGCGGCAGCATCGCTGCTATCGCCACCCAGCCCCGACATAAGTGGTATGCGTTTTTCTATACTTATCTTTGCCCCTTTTGTACAGCCGGTAGTCTCCCTCAATAAATTTATCGTCTTATTGACAAGGCTTTCTTCCTCCGACCAGCCCGGCATATCGCATTGAAACGAAATACCCCGCCCGACCTCAAGATGCAGGGTGTCACACAGGTCGATGGTCTGGAGCACGCTGCGTATTTCGTGAAAGCCTTCAGGCTGAGCGCCTTTCTGTCTGAAGCCGTCAGAGCGTTTCCCCAGGACCTCAAGAGTCAGGTTTATCTTGGCCGGAGCCGTAACCGTAGCCATACTATTTCACAACCTCAGTAAATACCCGCCACAGTCTTGCCCATTCCTCCAGGGTAAACGTCTCCGCCCGCCGCCGGGGGTCGATACCTGCCTTTTCCAGCAAGTCCAAAACATCAGACTTGGGCAGGCCCAATCCCTGCGATAGCGAGTTGGCTACCTGCTTGCGGGCAGCGGTGAAACCGGCGCGCACCAGTTTGAAAAACCCCTCGACGTCGTCTACAGCGACCGGCGGCTGGCGGTAGACGTCTATTTTGACAATGGCAGAATCAACCTCCGGCGCCGGGTAAAAAGCACCGGCGGGTACAAGGGTCACGATGCTTGGTTTGCCGTAAAACTGTACGCTGATGCTAAGCACGCTCCGCTGGCCGGCTTCAGCCACGATAGCTTTAGCCACCTCTTTCTGCACCATGACCACCATGACTTCCGGCTTGACGGATGCTTCGAGGAAATGGCGGAGGACAGGGGAGGTAATGTAATACGGCAGGTTAGCCACGACCTTGTACGGGCGTAACGCCGGCGGAAAACCGGGCGCCCGCCCCTGCAATAGAGCCGCGGGGTCGGTGCCGAGGACATCTTCATTAAGTACCACGATATTATCATAATGCAGAGTCTTTTTGAGAATGTCCGCCAACCGGTTGTCCAGCTCGATGGCGATGACCCAACCGGCCCTTCTGGCCAGCTCGGCGGTCATAAGACCCAGCCCCGGCCCCACCTCGATAACGGTATCGGTGGGGGAAAGCTCGGCGGCGGTAAGGATAGCCTCCAGGACATTGTCATCGATGAGGAAATGCTGCCCCAGCCCCTTCTTCGCCCTGAGGTCGAACTTGCGCAGCAGCTTCCTGGTCTGCGCCAGCAGCGTATTGGAACCGCCCTTGGACAGGTTTTTATCCATGCGAAAAATAGAGGTCGCGCACCTGCCCTCGACTCCGTCTAACGGCTTGCCTGAGCCAGCCGGCTCCAGCCAGGCGTACCTGCGGCACCCAGAAAAAACTATTTACCGCTGCTTCCTCTCGGACCTGACGGGGTTCATAGCATTCTGCCGCGCAGGACCCAGCCTTCAACACCACTTAACCCGGGCAGTCCCACCAGACGAAAGCCTCAAACAGGAATTCGACCCTGCTATAGCGGATTTCAGGTACAGGGCACCGCTGGCTCCCCATCTAGCACGACCTCAATAAAAATCGTAAAGGGTAGGCGGTTCTTTGTCAAGGGGAATAAAAAGAGGGGACTGACGCCCGTTAGAGGACAGGGACGTTTAAAGAGACAGGGGCTTTGTTTCTAGCTGGCGGTGTCTCTTGTCCAGTAATGACCTTCCTGGAGGTTGGTGTCCGCCTGCTGTTTCAGCAGCAGGTAAGTTTTATCGTTGGTGAGTTTGTAAAGCTCATCGTAGGTGCTGGACTGCTCAAGATAGACTTCTTTGGTAGGAAAGGCATGTTCGTCGTTTTTAATGGCAACGAGTCTCGCAAGGGCTTGTTCACGGTTCCTCAACATCCTTAAATATTCTTCAGGTTTGCCGTTTTTATTAGCTATGGCATTGGCGTTATCGAAATCCGCCCGGGCGGCTCTAGCGTTGTCAGGGTTTTCAAGGTCTTCGAGATGCGCTATGCCCCTCCCGTTGCGGTAAGACCAGTCACCCGGCCTTAAATCGATAGCCTGGTTGAAGTGCGGCAGGACTCCTTCTTTTATATTTTTTCCCTTATTAAGCGCTTCCCATCCCTGGTCAGCTGATTCCTCCGCCTGCCTCATGTTGTTCAACACTCGGCCGGCATCGATGGCGGCGTCGCCTTCTGCATCACCCGTCGAGCCGAGGCCGAAAGCTTCTCCGGCGGCAAAACGTATGATGGCGCCTGCATTCGGGTTGCCATCCTCATCCGTGATATCATGAACGATTGCCCATAGCTTGGCCCAGTAAATAAGCTGCTGCACTTCACCTGTATCGCAGGCACTTAAAAAAGGCACGACAAGAACTATTAAAAGAGCCAGTATTATTAATGCTCGCCTCATGTCCTATCTTTGCCTTTCTTTACTTTAGTTGCTCTTGTATCTGGCCGATAAAAGCCCAGAGGTCATCGGTACCGACATCCACTTTTTCCATGAGCTGCCGGTCGGTGAGCTTTCCCTGAGAATAAGCCGCGACGGCATCGGCAGGCACGGTCGCAGTTGCCAGCTGTTTGCCTTCTTCGTCATAATAGGCGACCGCCGCGCGGTTAATGCCTGCCTGCTGGGCGCTGGATACAACCGTCAAGAAATCCTTGACAGGGTCGGTGCCGCCGTAGCTATTGAAATCGAATCCTTTTGAAGCATCCAGGACTAACATCGCCACATTATGGTCCGTACCGGCGACAGGCAGCACATAAACTTCAACGCCCTTGGTATTCAATCCGGCTTCCTTCAGGTCCTCCATGACAGCCGAAGCTTTCTCTCTATCCGGGGTTATGGTAAAAAGCTTATCTGCCGGAGATTTAATCAGGCCGATTTTTTGCGGTACCCTGAAATAGAGAACGGCTCCCGCGGCTATAATCAGGACAAATAATAGAAGAATAATTTTACCAACAAGGAATTTCCTCTTTTTCCTGGGGGGTTTCATCTGAGTTTCGGTATCTTTTGTCATATAAGTGGCAGTAGCGCTCTTTTTCTTTCTTATATATGTTTCACGGTGAGTGATTCAGGCGTATTTTAACTAAGTATGAATCATGAAAATCACAAACTTAACACAATAACGGGCCAGGTTCTCACAAATAATTAACAGGGCAAACGCCAGGATCTTAATAAAGTTAGCAAATAGAGTAAAAAAAGTAAAAGGTGTTAACTTTAAATCTTATGAGGTATTATCTTAGTACTCCAGGTGAGGGTTGGTATTGGGGATGTAAAACAAAAGGTGGGGGAGGTGATTAAGGCGGTGAACTTACCTGCCTTCCTGTAATCGTGAAATCAGCGACATCGGCAGATTGGCCTGCATCATCTTATCCTGGGTGGCGCGGATATCGTAAGGGACGCGATAAAGCCTGAGCATGCGGCCTTCGCTCTCGTAAATGGCATAGCTGGCGCGGGAATCGCCATCGCGCGGCTGTCCCACCCCACCCGGATTGATAATCATCCGATGGTTGCCAAGCACCAGGCCGATACCCGGTGAAAGCGAAATTGACGAACAGGAATTGACTTCTTCTTTGAACGCCATCGGCACATGGGTATGGCCTACCAGACAAAAATGCGACTTGAAAAATGAAAAATTCTTCTCTGCAATGCTGGTGGACATGACATATTCCAGGATTGGCTCTGAAGGGCTGCCGTGTACCAGGAGAAAATCCCCTTTCTGAACAGTCGCGGGCAGGTCTTCGAGGTAGCGGGCATCCACAGGATTCAATTTCTCGGCCGTCCACTGGCAGGCCTCAGCCGCCGCAGGATTGAAATAAGAGAGGTCAAGCTTGCCGATGGCACCGAGGTCATGGTTCCCGACGACACAGACGGGATTGTACTGCCGCAGGAGTTTGATGCACTGGCCGGGCTCCGGGCCATAACCGACGATATCTCCCAGGCACCAGATTTCATCCACCCCACCCTTCCCATCGATATCATCAAGCACAGCGGTCAGCGCCGCCAGGTTGGCATGGATATCAGCCAGAATAGCGTAACGCATTTGGGAATAATATAGCAGGTTTTGGGGGAAAGGGGAAGAGGGGCACTTTTACTTAAAATAGGCTAGCCTTAATCGCATTCACCATTGAATAGTCTCAATTTCATCAACTTTCCCCATGCTATCCCATGTATCTGACCATCCAGGCTCAGAGAATATACTCATTGGGATATAATCTTTCCCGACTTTAATATCTACGGTTTTATCTGCATTTACACCGCTTATAAATCCCGTACAATCTATGAATACTAATCCCTTATCGCTAGTTTCAAAAGCGTTTAATGCATGTCCTCCACTTGTGGGAAAATATGAACATGGCCCTAGCCAAATTGATACAAAAGCTGCCCGAATTCCCTCTGCTTCAGCATTATTATGAAGTCTCTCAGCAAAATCAGCGCATACGAAGGTATCAAAGTCATAGAGAATAGAATCTGTTTTGTCCCTCAACAGGAATGTTTTTAGCTGCTCCCAAGAATGGTTAGTAGCGTCAGGATTATTTTTAAGAGTAATATAATGGCCATCAGCTCCAACCAGAATCGCTCCACCAATATATACATTTTCAGTATTTTTTAACTCACTAACCCCTTCTTTAACATTTTCCTTTACCGTTGAACTTATTTCGACAAGCTTTAGCTCAGTTCTTTGTATAACCAAATCAATGCTAGTACGGAATTGCTCCGTATCAGTTGATAGGGCTTGTTTTACAGCGTCTTTAACATCTGAAAATGTCCTGATATCTAAATATACATATGAGAAAATAGCGAATACACTTGAGATTAATACTACCAAGAACGTTCTAGAAAAGCTTAATCTATGCTTTGAGATAGAATTTAAACACCAGATAACAAGGAGCAAGCCAACACCTATACAAACAATTAAACTACTCAACCTTATCTCGTTATTAATAAAACGACAGACCGTAACCACAACGATAGTAGCTGAAGCTAGTAAAGCAATAAGTATCAGTAGTCTTTTGACCTTATTCCACAATGAGTGACCAAATCTGCCCCAATTTATGTTTCTTCTAGTTTTGGATCTATAAGACTCTTTACGGAATTTCTTTTTACTTTTAGTTCGCTCTCTGACTATACCAAGCCTTCGATTGACACACTCCACACAAGTACAGCTAGGGGGATGTTCACCCATCATATAGTCACGGTCACTTATTGGCATTTATTAAATAACACCCCAAATCTGGAGTATTTCATGTCTAACAAGCGAGATAGCGATTCAGTAACTCACAATTTAATACTAATGCGGATTATTGTCAAATAAATATTATAACTTATTAAAACAGGTGTCCAAGAAAGGCGTAGTGGTGAAAACATAGCAGGTTTTGGGGTAAAGGGGAAGAGGGGCACTTTTACTTAATTTTCACGGTGCTTCGAATACGCCCAAAAAACGCAGCAGAGAGCGTAAACCGAAGTAACCCAGGTAGGAAAGAGCCATACTCTGGACGGTTTTACCGGCGCAGCAGACAAGAAAGAATTTCCAGAAATGAAAGCGCACCGCCCCCATCCCGAGAATTATGGGCGTGAGAATGGGATTGGGATATATGGATAGTATAAACACAGCCCACAAAGCCCTTCTCCTGGCGAACTCCGCCATCCGGGGCATTCTCAGCTTCCTTAGAATCCTGCCTATGCGCGAGGGGTGATTTTCATCGGTCACGGCTGAGGTATTGATATTCTTGAAAAACAGGACCCCTCCGCGACCGGTCCAGAAAATCAACGCGTTCCCGAGACCATTGCCCACACCAGAAACCAGCCCCACGAGTACCGGATTTAAAATACTCCCGAGAGTAAAAGTAAGTATCATGCTCGGGGTCGGTATGGGTATCGGCGAGCCGGCGAATATGGAGATTACAAAAAGTCCCAGATAACCCTGCCGCTCAAGTCGGCTGATGTACTCCCAGTGCTGGACGAGTAAAACAGAGCCGCCGACACTTACAATAATCATTGCCGCCAGCAGACCGATAGCTACATATTTACTCTTGTCTGAGGTTTGATTGGTCATCGTGGCACTCCCATTATAGCTAATAGTACCTGTTTTTGATAGTTTAAAGGAGAGGAAAAAGGTAAAAGCTATCTTATTAAAAAGCCAGCCTCTCTTCAAATATGCTATAATTTCCCTTATGAAAGTCTCGGAGCTGGGAGAGTTCGGGCTGATTGACCTCCTGGCTAAAATGATCGCCGAATCAAAAATTAATCAGCTTGCCCCCGACCTTATTATCGGCATCGGCGATGATGCCGCCGCCTGGCGATGCACTTCTTCAATACAGCTGGCCACGGTGGACTCCATGGTACAGGATGTCCACTTTTCTCTGGAGACGACTACCTGGCAAGAGTTGGGCTGGAAATCGTTAGCTATCAACCTCAGCGATATCGCCGCCATGGGCGGGGCGCCGGAATACGCCCTGGTGAACCTAGCCCTGCCGGAAGATACGGAAGTGGAAAATGTCGCCGAGCTTTACCGAGGGATGATTGGCCTTGCCCTGCAGTTCAAGGTAGCCATCGCGGGCGGCAATATCAGCCGTTCGCCGCAGGTAGCGATTACCATCACCGTCCTGGGCAACAGTCCGAACGAAAATATATTGCGTCGTTCTCAAGCCAGACCCGGCGATACCATAGCCGTTACCGGATATCCGGGCAGCGCTAAAGCCGGACTGGAGATGCTCAAGAAGAAGCTCAGGTTCAAACCGGAGGATAGCCAATACTTAAGGGAGGCTTTCCTGCATCCCGTACCGCGCATTGTCGAAGGGCAGCTACTGGTCAAGCACGGGATAACGACAGCTATAGATATCAGCGACGGACTTCTCTCCGACCTGCGCCATATCTGTGAAGCCAGCCAGGTCAGCGCCCGCGTGAACATCGACCGCCTGCCGATTCATGCCGCGGTGAAAGCCAACTTCGGGGAAAAGGCGGTGGAAATGGCGCTGGGCGGGGGGGAGGACTACGAGCTGCTTTTTACAGGGAGCGCCGGGACTATCAACAAGATAAAAGATGAAATACAATGTCCGGTAACTATAATCGGTGAAATCATTGCCGGCGAACCGGGCAAAATAAGCCTGCTTGATGCCAAAGGTAAGCCTGTCAAAATAAGCAGTACGGGATGGCAACACTTTTAAGTTGACTGGAGACGCAATCATGGCATTCATACCGAAAGTCACTCTCAATACCGACCTGAACGAGGGATTTTGCTTCGGGTGCGGGCAAAATAATCCCATCGGACTGAAACTGAATTTCACCAGAGATGGGGATGTAATTCGGACTGAATTTACGCCGGATAAAGCTCACCAGGGATGGCCGGGGCTTCTTCACGGCGGCATCCTGGGCTGCCTGCTGGACGAGGCGATGAGCAATATCGCCTATGCCACGGGCAACACCTGCCTGACCGCCAGCATCGAAATTAGACTGAGACAGCCGGTCAAGGTAGAGGTGCCGCTGGTCATTACCGCCTGGATAACCCGGCAAAGGAAAAAACTCATCGAGACCGCCGGCCAGGCATGCCTGAAAGACGGTACCGTAATCGCCGAAAGCACAGCCAAGCAGTTTATCGCGGAAAACAAGGCGGGGGAAGTTGATAGCCATGTCTAACCCTCGCCTTGAAGCTGTATTATGGGACCTGGACGGCGTCATAGCCGATACCGCCGACTATCATTACCGCGCCTGGGTGGATATTTTCGGGAAAAGGGGCGTGAGCTTCAGTAAAGAGGACTTCATGCGCCTTTTCGGACAGAGACACGATACTATTATCAGATTTGCCCTCGGCGAAAATATATCACCGGAGGATTTCGAGGCTATTACCAGAGAAAAACAGGCAAACTATCGCCGCCGCGTGGCTGACAATATCAGGCCGCTGCCCGGAGCCATAGAACTGATAAAGTCTCTCCAAGATCATGGCATAAAATCGGCCATAGCCTCCTCGGCGCCCATAGAAAATATCGAAATTATTATCCGGGGACTGGGCATAGAAGACTACTTTCAGACCATAGCCTGGGGCACGGAGGTAGCGGAGGGCAAGCCCAACCCGCAGATATTCCTGCTGGCGGCGAAAAAACTCGGGGTACAGGCCGGTAACTGCGCCGTCATCGAGGACGCCATCGCCGGAGTGGCCGCCGCCAAACGGGCCGGCATGAAATGCGCCGCGGTTACCAACAGCCACCCCAGAAACAGCTTGAAGAAGGCCGACCTTATCGTGGACACGCTGGAGGCGGTCACCATCGCCGATTTAGCCGGTCTTTTCCGCACAGATAAGGCAGGTTAGCGGACAGCCTTCATAATATTCGTCATAAGGAGTTGATAATGGAGAGGTCTCTGGTTCTTATTAAGCCCGATGCCATGCAGAGAGGACTGGCCGGGACCATCATCGGGCGCCTTCAAGGAGAAGGACTAAAGCTGTTGGCGCTCAAGATGCTGCACATGGATAAAGCCCTAGCGGAGCGGCACTATGCCATCCATAGAGAGAAACCGTTTTTCAAAGACCTGGTGGAATATATCATATCCACTCCGATTGTGGCCGCCGTTTTCGAGGGTCAGGGGGCCGTTGAGAGAATCAGGAAACTAATGGGCGCCACCGACCCGGCCAAGGCCGCACCGGGAACGATACGGAAAGACTTCGGACTGGATGTCCAGCGGAACGCCACACACGCTTCCGACTCGCCGGAAAACGCGGAAAAAGAGATAGCCCTATTCTTTACGAAGAAAGAAATTTTTGGATAAACGGGTCAGGCCGGAATTTACTGAATCCTGAGCACCGCTTTAGCTTCATGCCAGAGTTCATCAAGCTTATAGTAATTGCGTTCTAAAGCGCCGAAAATATGCACGATAACGTCGCCGTAATCGAGCAGGAGCCATCCCGAGTCCAGCGTTCCCTCATGGTGATGTGGTCTAACGCCCTCTTTCTTCAAGTCTTTCTCGATTTCATCGTTGATGGTGCTAATCTGCCTTGCACTTTCACCGGCGCAGATAACAAAATAGTCCGTAAAACTGCATAAATCACGGATATCCAGCAACACGATATTACTGGCCTGCTTATCGCTGGCGATTTCTACAGCTCTACGGGCTATCTCGATTGATTCCAGTCTTCAACTCTCCTGACAGTATTTCTTAAATTATACCATATGCCTACAGGTATCGTTACTTTTTGTATATGGTTGATTTTATATACTTACCCCCTTTTGTCCCCCTCTCAAACAGGTGTATCTTTAGTACTCAATTTATCATGTTTGAGAGGGGGTAAAGAATTTGAGAGGGGGCTTCACCCCCTCTCTCCTGAACTCCCCTTTCCAGCCATTAATATCTGTGGATTCTTACAATTGATTCTGGCTGGAGAGGGGATAAAGGGGTGAGGTTATATTCTGCCAACCAAATGCAAACAGAATCCAGGTATCATTATATTTTATACTCCGTAAAAAGCCTGTTATAATAAAGGAAAACCGGAATAAAAACACAAAATCAACTTAACTGATAGCATTAAAAGAGGAGCGTAAGACAAGATGGCAAAGTCAATGGAAGTAAAAGACGGTATCTGCTACATGTGCACGATGACCTGCCCGACGAAAATCCATGTCCAGAACGGTAAAGCCGTGAAGGTTGATATTGCCGACCCCAGGGTAGCCCACTGCCCGCGCTGGAAGGCACAGCTGGACTTCGTTTACCATCCCGACCGCCTGCAATACCCTCTAAAGCGTACCGGCAAGCGGGGAAACGGCTCGTGGCAACGGGTTTCCTGGGACGAAGCGCTGGACAACGTCGCCGGTAATCTGCAGTCGATTAAAGACAAACACGGGGCGGAATCGGTTGTTTTCTGGATTGCCTACACCAAGGAGCCACGCCCCTATTTTCACCGCCTGACTCACGCCTTCGGCTCGCCTAACTACTGCACCGAGAGCAGCAACTGTTTTTCCGGCACCTGGATAGCCTCTAACCTGACCTACGGCCCCGATTATTCTTACATGGCCGGCTCAAGCGGCACTTTAGAACCGGAAACTAAATGCAAGCTGATATGGGGTGCGGGTGTCATTTCCTCACCGGGAGTCTGGCAGGAAAACCTGCAGGCTAAAGAGCGAGGTGTCAAGCTTATCGTGGTCGACCCCCGCCGTACCGCTATAGCCGCTAAAGCCGATATCCACCTGCAGCTGCGTCCGGGCACCGATGGCGCCCTGGCGCTGGGTATGATGAATATCATCATCAACGAAAATTTCTACGACAAAGAATTCGTCGAGAAGTGGACGGTTGGCTTCGATGGCCTGAAAAAGCTGGCGCAGGAATACCCCCTCGAACGCGTGGAAAAGATAACCCGGGTGCCCGCCGCCAGAATCAGAGAGGCAGCCCTGCTCTACGCCACTCAGAAACCGGCCAAGCTCCACCTGAGCGGCAACAGCACCACCCATCATGCCAACGGCGTGCAGAACCACCGGGCGGTAATTCTACTGGCTACGATAACCGGTAACATTGACATCGCCGGCGGTAATAGGTCGGGCGCCCATTCCAATCACCAACCGAATGACATTACCCTGCACGAAAGAGTCGCCGATATGCCGCCGGGAGTGGGGTCAAAACGGTTCCCGATATGGACGAAACGTTACCGGGAAATGCAATCTAACGCTATCGCCGACCAGATTGAGAGCGGCCAGCCTTATCCCATCAAAGCCCTCTTCTCCCCAGGACTGGATATACAGTTCTTCGCCAACTCACGCCGTATGGCTGAGGACCTCAAGAAGCTAGACTTTATTGCCGTGTCCGAATATTTTAAGACTCCCGGCACGCAGCTTGCCGATATCGTGCTGCCCATAGCATCCTGGCTGGAAAGGCATATACTGCTGACCGACTACGGCGGCTATGTCAGGCTGATAGAGCCGGCCATCAACCCCGTGGGCGAATGCCGGACAGAATGGGATATCTATTCTGAACTGGCTAAAAGGCTGGGCTTCGGGGATTTATTCTGGAATGGCGATTTCGGGAAGTGCGTCAATTATATACTGGAACCGATGAAAATTACGTTTAACGACCTGCGGCAGCACTCAGAAGGCATAAAGCTACCAAACCAGACGAGTCCGGAAAAGCGCTACGAAAAAGCGGGATTTCAAACGCCCTCCGGCAAGGTAGAAATAGCCTGCGCCACGCTCGCGGAACACGGCCTCGACCAGCTCCCGACCTATAAAGAGCCGCCGGAGAGCCCGCTCAGCCGGCCCGACCTGGCGAAGTCCTTCCCGCTGGTAATGACCTCGGGGGCCAGGGTAATGGCATATACCCATTCGCAGTTCCGCAATATTCCGCGACTGCGCAAACTAATGCCCGACCCGCTGGTGGATATTAATCCCGCCGATGCCGCCCTCCGCGGCATAAAAACAGGCGATACGGTAACAATCAGCTCGCCGCGGGGCAGCATCAGGATGAAGGCTAATGTCACCGATACGATACTGGCCGGCGTCGTTTCTATGCCGCACCACTGGCCGGGCGAAGCTAACGTCAACTCGCTGGTCGACGACCGCACCCTCGACCCGATTTCCGGGTTCATTCCCTGCAAATCGCAGCTCTGCCAGGTCGTTAAAAGTTGATGTGATTATTTAATTCTCAGATATTTACGATTAACAAACACGAAAAAGGCGGGGTATTCATGAAGATTTTAAAAAAAGACCGGCAGAGGTTCGAGGCAAACCCTGCCCTGTTTCTCGAGACAGCAATAAACGAGCATGTTGCCACCAGTACGACAAACCGCTTACCGGACTATAACAACGAACCCGTTACCAATAAACCTCTGGTCGGTATCGCCGATGGCTACGACCACATCTTCCAGGACTTTAAAAAAGAATCGATAATTGGTAATTTCCACTTATCCCCCGGGGAAGCCCTGGCAACTTACCTCAAGAAACAGAAGAAAAACGCCAGCGAAAAGCAACCTTCTGCGCTCAGTGTGATATCGGTCGCCTTCACTTTTCCTAAAAATACCCGCCTGAGCAACCGCCCGAAATCAAAAATGGCGGCGACCAGATGGCGTCATGCCTACGGACGGGCTTTCGGCCTCATGTCAGAGACTTTAAGTTATGTCGTATCCCTGCTGGAAGCCTCAGGATACCAGGCCATAGCCCCGGTTTGTACCCGGCCCATGTCCATCATGTTATCGCCCGAAGGTCTGCCTTATACAGACTGGTCAGAAAAGCATATCGCTTACGCCGCCGGACTCGGCACTTTCGGTCTGAACACCAGCCTTATCACCCCGGCAGGAGTGCCTGTCCATCTTGGCAGCGTGATAACCGACCTGGCACTAACACCCACCCCCAGGACATATGATGACCACCACGCTTACTGCCTTTACTACCGGGACGGCTCCTGCCAGAGCTGCGCTAAACACTGTCCCTCGGGAGCCGTCAATGTTCAAGCGTTCGAAGGTAAGAAGTGCCTGTTCTATGCCCATAACGACCTGCCGAGACTGGCCCGCGAGTTGAATGAAGAAATCGAAGAGGGCGGTCATCCCATGTGTGCCCTCTGCCAGATAAGAGTTCCCTGTGAAACCGGAATTCTATCCGTGAAAATTTGGAAGTCAACACTATCTAAAATCAATCCGAGGAATAAGACAACATGCCTACAAAACCTCTCCTGAAAGCATTGACCGAAGCCGGTATCGGCTCACGACGCCGCATGGCTGAGGCCATCAAGCAGGGAAAGGTCGAAGTTAACGGAGAAACAGCCGAATCATTCAACCATCCGGTGAATGTCGAGAAAGACCATGTCCTGTTCAACGGCCAGGCGGTCAACCTCGTGCCCGACGAGATAATCTGCCTCATGCTCAACAAGCCCGAAGGTATCGTCTCCACGGTGAAGGATGAAAAAGGGCGCCGCACGGTCCTGGACATCCTGCCCCGTAAATACCAGCATTACCGGCTCTATCCGGTCGGGCGGCTGGACAAAGACACCACCGGGCTTATGTTACTCACTAACGACGGCAACCTGACCTACCATTTGACCCACCCCAGGTTCGAGCATGAAAAAGAGTACCTGGTACATATCAAGGGCAGCCTTAAAACAGAGGAAAAACGGCAACTGGAGCGCGGTATCCTGCTGGAAGACGG
>JBGPRB010000049.1:0-14051 GCA_041489355.1 Dehalococcoidia bacterium | reverse complement strand
GGAGGTCGAAGGCATCAACGACCTCGACGAATTTCACGCCGCTGGCCCGGGCGATATCTTCAATCTTGATATCGAGGGTGGCATCGCCGGTGGCACCAGGGTGAGGTTGAAAGCCGGTCATACCGGTGGTCGAGTTGTCCAGCACGACCATCGTTACATTGGACTTATTGTAGACGGCGTTTATCATCGGGGGTATGCCGGAATGGAAAAAGGTGGAATCGCCCAGATGGGCTACAACAGGGGCATCGAGAAAATGAGCGAATCCGTCAGCTAAACCGAAAGCGCCGCCCATGCAGATGGCGATGTCATCCGAGTTCAGCGGCGCATTAGCCCCCAGAGCATAGCAGCCTATATCGCCCGTTTTTACCGGCTCGATGCCGGTCTCCTGCTGATAGCGGCGGCAGGCGATATTGATAGCATAGAGAGAGGCACGATGCGGGCATCCGGCGCACATCGTCGGGGGACGCAGGGGCAAAAGAGCCGCCGTTTCCTCTCTAATTTTATCCAATTGCGCGAAATCAATCGGCGGTCTTGTCCCCGTGAGTTTGCTGAGCGCTTCGGCGACCTGACGCGTCGAAAGCTCCCCTACCAGCGACAGGATATCCTTGCCGTGAATCTTAGCGAGGATACCGGCGTCTTCAGCGACAACTTTTACTTCGTCTTCGACAAAAGGTTCCAACTCCTCCACCACCAGCAATTCCGGCACCGATTTGAGCAACTGCTCCGTCAGCCTGGCCGGCAAGGGGTAAGGCGTGCCGATTTTCAGCACAGAAATTTTGTCCTCCAGTCCCATCCACCTGATAGCTTCCATGGCGTAGCCGTAGGAGATGCCGCTGGTAATAACGCCCAGTCTGGCTCCCTTTTTGAGCGTCAGCCGGTTATAAGGCAGAGTGTCCACCACTCCCTTTATTTTCGCCATCCGCTGCACCACCAGCCGGCGGTTAACGCGGAAATTAGCCGGCAGGCAGACGAGCCTGACCGGGTCTTTAACGAACTTGCCCTGCCTCCTGTCTTTCACAATACCACCCAGTGACACATCGCTGCGGGCATGGCCTATACGAGTCACCGAACGCAGCATGAACATCTGGCCGAACTCCTCAGAGAGACGGAAGGCATCGACCATCATGTTCTTGGCTTCCTGAGCGGTGGCAGGCTCCAGCACCGGAATGTAAGCCTGCCGGGCGATATAGCGGTTATCCTGCTCGTTCTGGGAGCTCCACTGGCCGGGGTCGTCCGCAGAAATCAGCACCAGTCCCCCAAGACCCATATAGCTGGCGGACGTTAGCGCGTCGTGGGCGACATTTACACCCACATGCTTCATGATGGAGAGCGCCCTTAAGCCGCTGATAGCACCCGCCATCGCCACTTCCAGGGCCACTTTTTCGTTGATTGACCATTCGGCGTACATGCCGGTCTCTTTAGCATTATTTACCAGAGTCTCGGTGATTTCACTGGAAGGCGTGCCGGGGTAAGACGCCACGACCTGCACGCCGGCCTCGATAGCCCCACGGGCGATGGCCTCGTTACCGAGCATGAAGAGCCGGGCGCCGGGTGCATCGGAAGTTATCGTTATTTCAGCTACCTTGTTCAAGACAGTCCTCCTGACCAGAGCATGAACTTACTCTACGGGTAATTGCATCTTTTGCTTACCAAGGGAGAAATAGACAATTGTGAATTAAATAAATAAGAGGAATTTCGGGTTTCTCCAGCTATATTTTACACGTTTATAGACGTGCTTAGCAAACTACTTGACAATAACTGAGACAATACTTATTATTATGGCAACTGACACAAATGAAAGGAGGAGTTCAAATGTCAATCAAAGAGAATAAAACAATTATTCAACGTTTCTACGAGCTCTTTAACCAGAGAAAATTCGATATTGGTGATGAACTTCTAGCCCCTGGATTCATTTTTCATCAAACCACTGGCAATATATCACGCGAAGAATTTGATAGTGAAACTAAGATGTTACTCGTTGCCTTCCCCGATTCAAATTTAGCCGCAGAACATATAGTGGCCGAAGGAAATATGGTAGCCTATAGGGAAATATTTAGAGGAACCCATAAAGGTGAGTTTATGGGTATCGCGCCTACTGGTAAGAAGGTGGAAATGATAAATACCTGTATTATGAAAATCGTTCACGGTAAATTGGTGGAAGGATGGGCAACCATTGACGAGTTCCACTTAATGCAGCAGCTCGGAGTCGTACCGTCGATGGGGCAGAAGTAAAATAAATACAAAATAAAAGGAGGGAATTCAAATGTCTATTAAAGAAATTATGACAAGAGAACGTTGGGCGACCGAGGAAGCTTTCATCAGAGGCAATACAAATGCCCTGGACGAAGTATTCACCCCTGACGCAGTTTTTCATTCACCTCCCGTCCTAGACATCAAGGGGCTAGAGGAGTTTAAACAGGCTATTACCAGTTTTTGTCAGGCATTTTCTAACATCCGATGGAACTGGGATGAAGTGATGAGTGAGGGTAACGCCGCAGCGCATAGGTACACCATTCGTGCCAAGCATACGGGCACACTTACGGCGATTCCAGTACCACCCACGGGCAAAGAATTAGTCATGAAGGGATGTGTAGTCTATCACTTGAAGAATGGCAAGATTTTCGAGTTTATTGAGTATCTCGATTGGCTGGGCCTATTCCAGCAGCTTGGCGCTATTCCGCCGATGGGACAGAAATAAAATAAAGAAAAAATAAAAGGAGGTAGTCACATGTCAATCAAAGAATTCGCGGAAAAATTCATCAAAGCCGAGGAAGAAGCTTTCCTGACAGGCAATTGTGACGCACTGGAGAAACTGGAAGACCCTAAGATAGTTTTTCATTTTTTTGCTCTTAACCAGGAACTTGCAGGATTTCAAGCACATAAGCAGTACATCCTAGGAATGCGGCAGGGTGTTCCCGGTATCCGCGCGGAGTGGAAGTATATCACCGGCGAAGGTAATCTCTTCTCTGCTCTGTTTAAAACAAGCGGCGCTAAGTTCACTGGCACGGTGCCGGGTTTTCCCCCGCCCACCGGTAAAGAAATAATATCTTCTTCCCTCTTTGTTTTCCGTCTAAACAAGGGCAAGATTGTCGAAGCATGGTCTAATGGCACCATCACTGGTTTAACTTAGGCACTTTCTTTAAAACATAATTACGTTGCGTATAACCTCACCTTTTTCCGAGGATTCCAGAGCCTCGTTAATCCGCTCGAATGGATAGTGGCCGGAGACAAGCTCATCCAGCTTGAGCCGCCCAATCTTATATAGCTCAATCAGGCGGGGGACATCTATCCTGAGACGCACGGCCCCCATGGCGCTGCCCGTGAGCTTCCTCCCCCGCATGAAGTCGGTCGGCGTGAAAGCCGATAGCTGCTCTCCATGACCGTGACCGATAACACAAGTGGTGCCGTTCTGCGCCGACATCAAAAATCCCTGACGCAGGATATCGATGCCCGCCACAGCCACGATTACGTAATCGGCCCCGCGACCGTAGGTAAGCTCCTGCACCTTCTTGATGGGGTCTTTTTCCTTTTTCGCGTTGACCGTATGCGTCGCCCCGAAAGCTTTAGCCGTCTCCAGCTTACTGTCGCGGACGTCCACGGCGATAACCGGATAAGCCCCGGAGAAGACCGCCCCCTGTATGGCGTTAAGTCCAACGCCCCCACACCCGATGACCGCCACGCTGCTATTGATGGTAACCCTGGAGCGGTTAACCACCGCCCCGAACCCCGAGATAACGCCGCAGGCAAGCAGACATGCCCGGTCCACAGGTAAATCCGCCGGTATTTTCACCAGGTTGACCTCGGGGATGGTGGCATATTCGGCAAAGCCGGCGACGGCGCCGGCATACTGTGTCAGGCGCTGTCCCTTCTTGTTGACATATCTCCCCTTCCCGAACAGATAAAGCCTGTTGGTCTGGCACAGGTCAGGAGAACCTATGCGGCAATAGTAACACTGCCCGCAGCCCTCCGGTATAATGCTGGCAATGACGGGGTCGCCGGGTTTTACGTAAGTAACATCCTCCCCCACTTCTTCCACATATCCGGCGATTTCATGACCGGGAACGGCTGGCAGGGGCAGATTGCCGTGCTCACCCTTCATGGCGTGGATGTCGCTGTGGCAGATGGCAGTCGCCGCCATGCGTATTTTTACCTCACCCCTCCCCGGCGGGTCTAAAGTCACCTCCTCTATCACCAGGGGCTTACCGAATTCATAACAAATAGCCGCTTTCATTTAACCTCCTTATAAAAATATTAAAATATCGCTCGAAATAAACTACCAAAGTAGTCTATACACTATAAATAAAAAATGTCAAACACCGCACAGTTGCTTATTCAGCCAGCAAAAATGTAAACTAACACCAAAAAGGTGATACCAGAATGCTGGCGGAACTTAACGATAAAAACGCAAACATCGAAAGCATAACCGGGAAGGCCCTGGAAAATCGGGATATACTCTCCGAACTACTGGACGGATTGAAGTCTAAAGTTGAAACATACAGATATAACTGCTATAAAGTCCTCTATTCAATCAGCCAGACTCGCCCTGAAGTCCTGTATCCCGAATGGAACCGTTTCGCGGAGTCTCTGAGCAGCGACAATTCCTACCATAAAATGTCGGCGATTCACCTGATAGCCAACCTTACCCGCGTGGACACAGAAAACAGATTCGAGGAGATTTTTGATAAATATTACAGCCTGCTGGATGACAGGAGCATGGTCGTAGCCTATTACGTCGCCAGTGTTTCCGGTCGAATCGTGAAAGCAAAACCGGGGCTGGAAAAAGCCATAACCGATAAGTTACTGAGTATCGATAAGACACACCATAAGCCTGGGCGCAAGGAGTTAATAAAGACGGGTGTCATAGAAGCCTTTAGCGATTACTTCGAAGAATCCAGTGACAAAGAGAAAATCACCAATTTCGTTAAACAACAGCTGAACAGCGAGAGTTCCAAGACGAGAAAAACCGCCAAGATATTCGTCACAAAATGGGATAAAAGATAATCACTACCTTCCTGAAATGCGATAACCTGAAGCCCTCGATTATTTGACAGCCATCCTCGTATTACGATATTATTTCGGCAAGTACGCATAAGGAGGACTAAATATAGCTGCCAGGAAATACGCCAAATACTTCATAGAGTACGACGCCAAATGGTTTCCCAAGGAGCGCCGCCCGGTCATGGCGCATATGCAGGATAGTATTATGAAAGGGAGTCACTTCTACCTGATACACTGGATGCTGCCCGGCCTCGGCTATCGCCAAGGTATAAAGTCCTGACGAACGGTTAAATAACATCAATAATTACTGATAATATATGGTGGTCATGTCAATACAAAAAAATACGCTCGAAATACGAACCGTCACACAAGACGATAAATATGCCGTTCTCGATGTATATCGTCAGTGCGAGGACTTTTTAGCCCTGGGGCCGGAACACAGGGCTTCGCTGGGCATGGTACTCAAAGATATCGAGACCGCCAGGCATGAGGGTGGAGTGTTCCGGGGTATTTACGCCGATGGAAGAATGACAGGAATCGTCAGTTATGTCGCCAGGAATTTTGAGAGAAAACCTCAGGCGGCCTTTATTTCTCTCCTGATGATTTCCGCTTCTTATCGCGGCTACGGCATAGGGAAGGAGATAGTAAAACGTATTGAAAAAGAAATCCTTAATGATTCTCACGTAACAACGATTCTTTCCGCGGTCCAGGTAAATAATCCCGATGCCCTGCGATTCTGGCAGAAAAACGGATATCAAATTGCTAGTGTGCCGGAACTCAGGCCGGATAGCACAACGGTTTTTCACCTACGCAAGGACTGCAAAACAGTAACCGGGGTAAAATGATATACTAAAAAATATGTATCAGGAGGACAACCACAATGGCAAAAATGAAATACAGCAAATACTTTCTCCACGAGCTTCCCGAGGCACAACGTAAAAAGGGGTTCGGCCGCATGCCGTCAATGGTCGCCTTTACCGACGCCGATATCATCGAGGGCAGCAAGTACTTTTCCGTGATGTGGATGGGTGAGGAAGCTACCAAAGGCGCCGGTCATGGCCCCCACACGCACAAAGACCCGGAGCTGCTCGTAGCCATCGGCACTGACCCGGCCAATCCCAAAGACCTCGGGGCGGACATGGAGATGTGCATGGGACCGGAGATGGAAAGCCACATCGTCACCGTGTCCACGATGATATGGGTACCGGCCAACTTTATCCATTGCCCATTCCGGATATTAAAAGTCCGCCGGCCATTTATCTTCATCCAGTGCCAGTACGCGTCCAAGCTGACCGAAACTTCTTATAAAAAGCTGGTGGCTGAAGAGCTGAGAGATAAAATGGTATTTATCAACGCCGACGGCACGCAAAAGGACTGAAAAGAAATTGGAGAGTCTTTTCCAAATGCCATTCCCGGGCTTCAGCCTGAACGCCTCAGCCTGAAGGCTTGACCTGAGAATCCAGCCCCTTTACCCCCAACTGGATTCTCCTTCGGCTGAAGGACTGGAATGACAATTGCAGGAAGGGCGGGAATGACATCGGACCATTGCTAATCAATTTCAAATCGGCTGATTGATTTTTTTAAAGTACCGTGATATCATACATGAATAAATAATACATGATATAAACATACATGAAAAAATATTCATGGTATAAGATTGACTGCTTAATATAGTCCAGTCTCTGATATAATATCGTGTCGGAGGCTGTTATAATAGCCAAGTCATTCCGCAGGTAAATAGAAACCTGCCGATTGACGGGCAAAGCTCGAAAGGAGGTAAATATGGAATTTACCATAGAGAACATAACCATGGGGCTTATCGGCCTGGGAGTCGTAATTCTGGCAGTAATCCTGGGTATTGCCTGGTACTATCTGCGAGGTATACACATAGGTATCAAATCCTTAAGCCAGGATACGAAGGTCTTCAGCGACAGCGCCAAGAGCTTGAGCCTGGACATAAAAGCCCTGTCCCTGAGTTTAAGCGCCCTGGGCCAGGATATTAAAAACCAGAACCAGAATTCGAGCGCCTTGAGCCGGGATATACAAGCCCTGAACCAGGACACCAACACCCTGAGCCAGAATATTGACAACTTAAGCATAAGCGTAAACGGACTAATCGAAAGCCAGAATAAAATGACAGAGGGAATGGTAAACATAGGGCAAAAACAGGATGAAGAGGCAAAAGATATTCAACGCATATCCAAACACTTTGCCGAATGATGGCTCGAAACTTAAGACGTTCTCGCTTTAAAAAGCACCTGTCAAAAGATAAAGTGCTACTTTATTAACTATGGGGAATAGCGGGCGGTACTATACAAGGTGAAAAGAAGATGGCCAAGTTGAAGTACTCAAAATACATTGTTACCGAACCCAAGCCTGTACCTCCGGAACTTAAAGCAAAATTTGAGGCCGAGCGTAAAAAGAGAAAGTCTACGGTTGAGTCGACCCGCCTGATGACGGTAGATGACGAGATAGTAAAAGACTTTTTTTACGCAGACTGTAACTGGCTCTGGAAGGGGTCGGCGGAAGATACCGCCGAGGAGTCCCATGCCCATGACTTCGATGAGGTCATCGGATTCATCGGGAGCAACCGACAGGACCCGCACGACCTGGGGGGGAAAATAACTATCTGGCTGGACGATAAAAAGCATGAACTGACGAAAAGCTGCCTGATATTCGTTCCATCAGGAACCAGACATTGCCCGATTCTATTCAACAGGATAGACAAACCCGTTTTTTTCTTAACGATAGCGCCCATCAAGAAGTACAGCAGGAAAGCCGAAGACGATAAGGCACCCGCAACAACAGAGAAAAGCAAGTCGGCAAAAGATTCTACAATACCCAAATACACCATAATTACCGAGACCAAGACCAGATTTACCGTCGCTGCTTCCAGGGGCAGTGCACCCCCGCCCCCGCCACCCAATCCCTCGTTAAAGTCGGCCCGCATTCTGCACCTGGAGGACGACATGGCCAAAGGCTCTTTCTATGTGGACGTCGTCTGGATATACGAGGGTACCGGCGGGGCGCCGGCGCCGGAACATACTCATGACTGGGAAGAGCTCATCGCTATGGCAGGGTGCGACCCCGAGCACCCGCGCGACCTGGGCGGGCCGATGAGCATCGTCCTCGGCGGCGAGACACATATCATCACCAAGAGCAGCCTGGTATGCATCCCCAGGGGTCTGAAGCATTGTCCGTGGAAATTTTTAGACATAAAAAAACCCACGTTAATCTTCACCGCAGGACCGTCGGGCACGTATACCGGGTCACATAAGAAGGAATAATAATTCACCGTCCGGTATTAATCCGAAAGACTCCGTAACCACTTTTTCTGATTATAGATGCCAGAATAATGTCGACTACCTGTATACGCCGTATTCTTTGGTAAATTCAATCATGGCTTTCAGGTTTTCCGGCTTGACCTCGTCGGTGGAACTCCGCGGTGACAGGATATACCCGCCGCCTTTCCCGACGACGTCAATAAGTTTCTTGCAGTAATCTTTTACGTCCTGGACCGTTCCCACCTGTAATAACGAGGACGGGACATTCCCCTCGATACAGGTATGGTCTTTCAGGATTTCCTTGGCTCTGAAAATATCGGTCGTATCAAGGCGTGCGAGTATCTTACCTTTAGGAAACTCGAGCAGATACTCCAGCCGTGATGTGAAGTTGCCTTCGAAGAAGATACAGGGCGTCGCTCCCCGTTCGATAAGCGCCAGGACGAGCTTTTTGAATGTGGGCCAGTAGAAGGTATCGAATTGTTTCTTCGACAGGAAATCATCGGAGCCCCTGGTATTAGTCATGAACACTCTTAAATTCCCGTACTCGTTTGGTTCCGGCATCGGCCTTTCCAGTGTCTTTTTCAGAATGAATTCACAAAGCTCAGTAAGCTTATCAGGCTGGCGGAACATGTCTATCATGGTGCCGCTCATCCCTCGCAGGGAATGTGAGACTACATCGTAAGGTGGCATCGCGGCGCCCTGAAAATACTGCGGAAAGCCCATATCCAGTATCATTTTATTGAATTTCTTTATTTTAAAGCGCCATTTTCTCATTTCCCGGCCGGCCCTCTGCAGGGTGCGGATAGCCTTATTGAGTTTCGGTTCGCCAAAAGCGAACGCCAGCGCCTGTATGCCCATCGGGCCGCCGCCCAGCTCGGATAGTTTCGGCAGCAGTGAAAGGCCTTCCAGGTTCTCGCTGGTGCGGGACATGAACACCCGCAGTATGTAGTCGGATGTGTCATTCATGTACTGGTCAAATTCATCCGCCTTCATATTATCGATTTCTATCGACTGGTGTCCCTGGTAGGGGTCGACCCCATGTCCCGGCCATCTCATCTGTTTCGGGTTCAGGATTTCCAGAGCCTTCCCCGGGGTAAACCCCTGCTGGAAAATCAAATCCGGCTGAAAGTCCTGTAAAGTTTTTTTATAGGCTTCGTACCAAGCATCATAGTCATAATAGGCAGCGGAACAGGGTATTCCGGTATACTTGGCGGCGAAGTAGCCTATAGCACTGATAACCGGAACCCTGTCCGGCATCCTGAGATGGATGGCATCCGTTATTCTTTTTTCTCTTTCATAGCGGATTTGCCGTATTGTTTTTTCCATTTTTATCACTCTCTCTTTCAGAATCAGTTACTCAGCCTGTAAATGAACAACCGTAAATAATGCGGCTGTAATATCTTATAACAAAATGAGAAGTCGCCGTCAACATATTTAAGTACAGTCCGCCAGGTGTTATTGATTAATTTGACTTATATAAGAAAAAAACTTGGTTATATAACGAAAAAGGGGTAAAATCATAGACAACTGCATATTTTACTGAAGTACCTGGAAGGAGGTTATTGATATGACTAAATGGCATGATTTACTGAAGGAAAAGGGTAAACCACCCGATTGGCCCTACCCGATACGGTATGACAAGGAGCAGGAAATCGAGACTGATGTCCTGGTCATCGGCGGGGGCATTGCCGGATGCTGGGCGGCTATCAGCGCCGCCCGGACAGGCGTGAGGGTGGCATTGGTGGAAAAGGGGGACACGGTCAGAAGCGGCGCCGGGGGGCCGGGGTGCGACCACTGGTGTAATGTTCCCGCCAACCCTCTATCCAATGTTGACCCGGATGAATGGGCGCAGGTCATGTCCGAAGTCCCCTACTGTAACGGCATCGGCAATCAGATACAGTGCCGTGAGGACTGGGATACGCTGGTCGAAATGGAGCAGATCGGCGGTAAAATCAGGGACACCGGTGATGAATACGAGGGCGCGATAGGAAGGGACGAGAAGACCAAAATAATGATATCCCCACGCTACACCAAGTTCTCCGGCTACGCCCCCCCGGATAGTACAAAACCGAAGACAGTCCTGAAAAGCAACCCGGAAGAAAAACTGAATAATGTAGTCATCCGGGTATGGGGGACGACCTTCAAACCCGCTTTAAAGAGGGAATGCAAGCGCCTGGGCGTGAAGATTTACGACCGCGTCATGGTTACCAGCCTGCTGACGGAAAAAGGCATACAGGGAGCCAGGGTGGTCGGGGCTACAGGACTGAACAACCGCACCGGTGAATTTATGGTGTTCATGTCGAAAGCCGCTGTACTGTCTACCGCCGGCGATTGGTCCCTGTTCCTTTTAAACACGGAGCTGGCCGGTATGAATACCTTCCGTTCCCGGGCTATGACCGGTGACGGCGTCGCCATGGCATGGAGGGCCGGCGCCGAGCTTACCCTGATGGAAAGGACCGGGATTCTGATGCTGGGTACCGGTTATAAACATACCTGGTACGGCGGCGCCGGGGACGCCAGCTACGAGAACGTCCAGCTCGTCGATGCCAATGGTAAGAAGCTGCCGTGGCCTACGCAGGGCTGGGCAGACGGCGGCGCGATGAGGCCGTCGCCGAAAGATATGGAAAAAATCAATAGGGGCATACAGACCGGCGAGTTTGCCCTGCCTTTCTACGGCGATTTCCCCGCCATGCCGGATGTCGAGCGCCGGGTCACCTGGAACCTGATGCTGGGAGAAGAATCCACCACGAAGAATATCATCGATTCCTACGGCAAAGCCGGCTTCGACCCCGCCAAACACCTCCTCCAGAACTATAACTTTATCGAAGGCTCCAGCCCATCTCAATGGCGGACGACGAGCGGCGGTCCGGTGGTGGACTGGGATTTGAAGTCCACCCTGGACGGGCTATATGTAGCTGGGGAGCAGACATTCTCCGCCGGGGACCACAGTTATGCGGCCGCCACAGGCCGATATGTCGGGCGGAAAGCTGCCGCCTATTCCCGGCAGGCAGGTGAATCCAGGATATCTAAAGAGCAAATCTCTCTTGAAAAAGCCCGCATCTACGCTCCGATAAAACGGAGCGAGGGCATCGAGTGGAAGGAGCTGAACGCCGGCATCGCCAGGAGCATGCAGTACTTTTGCAGCGAATTCAAGACCGAGTCCCTTCTCAAAATGGGGCTGGACTCCCTGAAGGAAATCGAAGAGGTATTTGTCCCCAGACTCTATACCCTTGACCCGCATAAACTGATGCGCAGTATCGAAGACCTGAGCCTGCTGACGCACGGTCAAATCGTCCTGCAAGCCTCTCTGGCACGTCAGGCAAGCAGCCCGATGCTGAATTTCTTCAGGACAGATTACCCACAGTTAGACCCGCCGGAATGGAACAAGTTCGTTACCGTCAAGCTGGAGAACGGCAAGGTTAAAGCGGGCACTTTACCCCTCAAGTACTGGGGCGATATGAAAGCCAACTACGAAGCTCATAATAAGGACTACACCGGCGTCTATAAAGGAAAATAAGGAGACTGCGATGGCTCAGAAAAAGATATATGCGATGCCCAATATCACTACGCCGAACACACCGGTAATTTTCCATCCCGATGTCTGTAACGGGTGCAACCATTGCGTAGAAGTGTGCCAGGTAGACGTTTATATACCCAATCCGGAGAAAGGCAAACCGCCGGTCATACTACATCCCGATGAGTGCTGGTATTGCGGCTGCTGCGTTAATGATTGCCCACGGCCCGGAGCCATAACCTTCAACTGGCCGGTACAGCAGAGGGCCTACTGGAAGGACAAAGCTACGGGCAAAGTCTTAAGGGATAGTCAATAACAAACGACTTAGGACGTTTGATAATACCAAAAAACAAGCATCCTATTGTCATTGCGAGCGTAGTGAAGCAATCTCTATGACACACCTTTGAGATTGCCACGTCCTTCAGCGGAAGGACTCGCAATGACAGAGTAAGTGAGTAAACAATCTCAACGGACTACCGTTTCGTGCATGCTCCCTTTTAAAAGCATCTATCAAAAGATACTGACCTTCCCGATGTAATCGGGACGCTCTAACGCAAAGTTCAACCAGAGCCCATTATTTGGGCGAGTGTTTTATGGGTGCGCTATTTCCAGCTCGGCCAGTTTTTCAGGTGTGGGCACCCCGTTGACATCCCAGCCCATGAAGTAATAGTACCACTTTCTGGCTTTACCCATGGTAGCCTGGTCAACAACAGGCTTCGTAGCCAGGACGCCATCCGTCTTCGGCTGATAATAACGCAGCGGCAACTCATCATCGGCCGCAGTAAGCCCCTCACGAAGGTTAAAAAGCCTCATCAATGTCAGGATTCTTTCAGAAACCTGGAGGAGCTCTACCCAGCTGGTATTCCAGCCGGTAACCGCCTTCATAAGTTCAAGCTTGTGGTCATTATTGATGAAAGGCATAAGGCAAATCACCAGGTAATCATTCACCATATTCAGGCACTGGGTCAGCTTGAAAAGGCTCATTCTCTTGGCGCTGATTTCGTCCTTAACAGGCGTTATAATTCCGAATTTATTAAGGTCGCTGAGACCGAACGGGGAAGTACCACCGCCGAAAGCGAGACAGTGGTCGGCGCCATGGGGGTTGAGTATGTACCCTATTCTCAGTCCCATACCTCCCCTGGGGTCGTGCATGGCGGCTTCCAGCCCCTTAACGTGCATGGCGAATCCTTCGGTGCCCTGGCCCAGTTTCTTCGCCATGCGGGCGGAACCTTCAGCGATAAAGTCGCCGATTCCCTCGCGGCGGCCTATCAGCTCGATAGCCTGAAGCATGGCTTCCGCATTACCGAAATTAAGCTTGAGACCACCGGTATCCTTATCCGTTATCAACCCTCTTTCGTAACATTCCATGGCGAAAGCGATGGAGCTGCCGGCGGAAATTGTGTCCAGCCCCAGGGCATTGCACCGCTCATTACCTTTACAGATTGCCTTGAGGTCGTCGACGCCACAGTCCGGACCCAGGGCGCCGAGGGTCTCGTATTCCGGCCCGCCGTAGTCAGGGTCACAGGTATAGGGCTCTTCGAACTTGACTACCTTCTTGCACCTCACGTTACAGGCGAAGCAGCCTTCCATTTTTATCCTGATAGTTTCTTTCATCACCACTCCGGTTATCAGTTTAACATTGGGGAAAAGCCCATCACGCTGGTTGCGTACGGGTAAATCCCCCGTCTGCTCCTGCATGATCATTTCCGGGCCGCCTGTCCCGTACTCTGAAAGATGATGCGGACGTGAGAGGAGCTCCTGTCTTAACGTCTTAATATACTCTTCATTGATTATCGCCGGCATCTTGTGTCCTCTCACCGCGATAGCCTTGAGTTTCTTCGAGCCCATAACAGCGCCCATACCTCCTCTACCGGCGGCATCGTATAAACCCGTCATGATACAGGAGTAACGAACCATGTTTTCACCGGCCGGTCCGATTGAGGCTATATGAATGCGCTGGTCACCCAGTTCGTTTCTTAAAGCCTCCTGTGTCTCTTTAACATCTTTTCCCCAGAGATGACCGGCGTCTTTGATGGCGGCCTGTCCGTCGTTTATCCAGAGATATACCGGTCTGGCGGCTTTGCCTTCGATAATGATAGCATCGAATCCGGCACGCTTGAGCTCGGCCATCCAGAACCCGCCGGATTCTGCCTTGGCTATGCCTCCCGTAAGCGGCGACTTGGCGCCAACGCAGTAACGGGAAGCGCCCGGCAAACTAAGCCCGGTTATCGGCCCCAGGGCAAATATCAGCTTAT
>JBGPRB010000048.1:0-14304 GCA_041489355.1 Dehalococcoidia bacterium | reverse complement strand
CCTAACCCTATGTGTCCAGTTTCAGGGGTTCACTCCATATTGACAAACAGATGCCATAGATATATTATCGGTAATAAGTTCAATAAGGGTCAAGATGCCTCATTGTGAATTGAAATGGGAAATGTCGGATAAATAGGTTAGGCTGTGAAAAAGGTCTCTCTGATACAGCTCTTAGCTAGGGCAAAGCTACATCCGACAGCACCCAATTGGTCTTTACTTTGCTGGGTAAGATTGCTTAATAATGCTTAAGGTTTGATATGACAACATATATTATCCGGCGACTGCCACAGGCGGTGGCCGTTCTTATCCTGGTGACCTTGTTCATTTTCTTTCTCATGCAGCTACTGCCTGGCGATCCACTGCTGATTTATTTGTCTCAGAGTGCGGAGTTGAAATCTATGCCCCCCGAATTGCTTGAGCAACTCCGGCATGAGTTCGGGCTGGATAAGCCAGTAATGGTGCAATACCTGGACTGGGTAGCGGGCATCTTCCGGGGTGACTTTGGCACCTCAGTATTCTACCGCGAGAAGGTAAGCAAGCTAATACTGGAGCGTTTCCCCGTAACCCTTCACCTGGGCGTACTGTCATTGATAGTTGGTGCTATTTTAGGCGTTCTGGCGGGAGTGCTCACGGCCGTGAGGCGGGGCAGGTGGGTAGATAGAGTAGTGACACCTTTGACATATATTGGCATAACCATCCCTATTTTCTGGCTGGGGATATTGATGATATATGCTTTTAGCATCAAGCTCCATTTGCTCCCGGTCTGTGGCTATACCTCACCGCTGGATGATTTCTGGTTGAGCACCAGACAGATTATCATGCCCGTCATTTGTCTCTCCGTCTTCGGTCTGGCGTCCAACGCGCGCCTGACACGGTCAAGCATGCTTGAGGTTATCCGACAGGACTACATTCGCACTGCCTGGTCCAAGGGCTTGAAAGAGCGTGTTATCATAAACCGACATGCCCTGAAAAACAGCCTTATCCCGGTTATAACCATGATTGGCATGAGTGTCAGTTTCATCTTTGGCGGTTCGGTTCTCATTGAGACCGTGTTTGCCATCCCCGGTGTCGGCAGGCTGCTGGTCAGCAGCATCTTTGGCCAGGACTATGTAGTTGTACAGGCCATTACTCTGATAATTGCCGTAGTAGTTTTATTGGCCAATTTGGTTGTTGATATATGCTATGGTTGGTTTGACCCCAGGATACGGTATGGCTAGGAGAGTGTAGACCATGGTAGAGAACCATACCACCGGCGCAGAGTTCATGGAAGCTCCACCCCACATCAGCGAGTTACGGCGCTTTCGGAGGGTATTCTTTTCGCGTGAGGTGGTCGTATTCGGGATCATCGTATTATTGCTCTTGTTTTTTACAGCCATCTTTGCTAACTGGCTGGCACCCTACGACCCCTATAAAATAGACATGGGTAAAACCTTGCTGCAACCGAATAAGGAGTACCTCCTGGGCACTGACTCTCTTGGCCGAGACTCGTTAAGCCGGCTCATCTACGGCTCAAGGACGGCGCTGATGGTAGGCTTTGTTTCTGTTGCGATTGCTGGCATAATCGGCATTCCTCTGGGGTTACTTGCCGGATATTTTGGCGGTATCACTAATGTGATTATCATGAGGGCTGTTGATACGCTTATGTCCTTTCCGATGATTTTACTTGCCCTTGTCATGGCGGCGGTGCTTGGCGGTGGCATCCAAAATGTTATCTTTGCCCTGAGCATTGCCACAATACCTGTATACGCCAGGGTAATGTGTGGACTGGCCCTCAGCATCAGGGAAAGTGACTATATTCTGGCCCAACGCGCCGCAGGCTCAAGTAACCTGCGCACTATGCTCAGACATATCCTGCCGAATGCCTTTCCACCGCTCATAGCGATGATGACGTTGCAGCTGGGGATGCTTATCCTGGCCGAAGCCGGCCTCAGCTTTCTCGGCATTGGTATTAAACCGCCGGGCGCGGCCTGGGGCGCCATGGTCAACGACGGCTACAAGTTTTTAATGACAAATCCGGTGCTTTCTTTTGCACCCGGTCTGGCCATCATGCTGGTTGTATTTGCCTTCAATATGGTGGGAGATGGCCTGAGAGATACCCTCGACCCCAGGCTTAGAGGTATACTCTAGCTGTTTGAAGCCAGAATTAGCTGGCTAAGGAAAATATAGTATCCGAATTATTGGAAGTAAAAAATCTGAGGACGCAGTTTGATACCGACGGCAGCTTGGTTACAAAAATAAAGATGGCTTATATTACCATATTTCGTTTCGGGATACATGCAACCTCAGAGTCAAACAGACACCAGGCTTACTGATTTAGCCTGTGCCTGAATCTTAGGAAGGTCCACACCAATCATTACTCTGGCAGCTACGAGGTTAATGTCCACTTCGCGGTAGGCGATGGTGGCTTGCTGTCCGGACTGCACACCTAGAACACCACGCAGGATGAAGATGGTCTGGTCATCGTATTTGATGGCCGTTGTCCCTATGGTAAGGGTCTTGGCCGTTGTATCCACAGTGAGGACGCCCTTGATTTCCTGTGGAGCTTCAGGTTTCGGCTGATGGATAACGACGCCGCTGGCGATAAGGCGGTCCTGCGCCGGGTCACGGTGGCTGACGACGGTTACCGTGTCGCCGACCTTTACCGTTGCCTCCTGAGGTAGGACCTTGAACTGTCCGGCGAGGATGACGAAAGTGAACGAATTGTTATCCTTATCCTGTATCGTGATGCTGCCGCCGGTCGCCGGGTTATAGGTAAAGTCAATGATCTTACCGACACGATGCTTGGGTTCGGGCTTGCCTGGGATGACCATAATCTGACGGGCGATGAGGGTGCCATTCTGGTCGTAGACCATAGCGGCCACCTGCATGCCGACCTTGATGTCAGCCAGTGTGGCCTGCTTGCCAAGGGTGGGGATGTGGTACCTGGTCTGGTCGTTTACCTGTACGTTCCTGTCGCCAATCTTAATCACATTGCCGGTGATGCCCTGGACTTCCCCCCTGACGACTCCCACTTTTCCCATGGGCTGTCCTTCTCTTTCCCTGTCGGGTGCGGCAAAGACTGGCAACGCAATACCCAGGAGCAGGCTCAGGACAAGGATAGGAACGATGATTTTGATTAGTCTCATTTTTAACCTCCTATTGCGTAAGTTACCACCAGGGTGACTCCTGTCTGATTCTCGGCATCGTCTGAGGTCACCACATCAATTATATTGGGACCTTCATTTAAAGTGACGGTGACGGCGAAATTTCCCTGGTTATCAGCGATGGCTACACCTTCGTTTACGCTTACCACTGCGGCGGGATTGGTGCGCCCCCTCACCTCAACCGTATTAGCATTGGTGATGTAGTTGTCTTGGGGCTGGGTGACTACAAGACTCAAGCCGGCGACCGAGGTAGACTGGAGCCCCGTGCCGGATGGCGCTGAGGACGGCGATAACGTGTTGACGGTCGGGGGTGCAGAGGTCATTGCTGAAGGAGTGGGTGAAGTCGCCTGTGGGGAAGCTGCTGGGGATGAGGTCGGTGCCCCACAGGCAACGAGGAGGGTTATTAAAGCCGTCGGTATGGCCAGCACTGCTATTATAACCGAGTTGAGTAAAGTCTTTCGCTTCAAGCTTTTCACCTCCTTGTATGATGATATTGTTTTCATACTATATAACGAAAAAAAGGTTAAAGGGTTAGCGGGGTTAGGAGAAAGTGTGCGTCCTAATCGCCTATGTTCTCCAAGTTGAATACCGGGAGTGGGTACAAAAACTATTCCAGTTTCACTATGATTGTCCAGAGAAATTTTATGAATAGCTAATTGGTCAGGTATTATCCTCTTACTTACGTATAGCAAACATTCGTGGATTATGATGATTTTAGTGAGAATCTAATAATATGGGGAAAAATCAAGTATTGCACATAAGCTTGAAAAGTTACTTCAGCCTTTTCGCCAGTATAAATTCCCTCTCAATTGTTGTGATTACATTCCGCACACCCATGCCTCTTGCTACTTTGAGGGGCAGGAAGTGTCTTCTTTTGAATGTTTTCTATCCTGACTTTGGAGATGATTATCTTACGTGGTAACATTAACTCAAAATGTTACTTTTCTTCAAGAGTATTGACACTAATGCCGATGTGGACTACACTGTCAATCGGAACTTGGGATGTAACTTTTTTCAGGAGGTGGTCAGATGGCAAGAATTGAAGAAAGCGTTGAAATCAAGCGTCCGGTCGATAAATTATTCGCCTATACTACTGATGCGAAGAGCTGGCCTAAGTGGCAGCCTTTTCCAGAAGCCGAGCAGACGTCCCAGGGACCCATGGGTGTCGGCACCACGACCAAAGGAACCATTCGCATGATGGGCCTTAGTATGAAGTGGACTGCAAAAGTCACGGAATACGAGCCAAATAGTAAGTTTGGTAAGGATATTATCTCCGGTTCGATTACCAATGAACAGCACAACACCTACGACCCCATAGAGGGAGGCACTAAGTTTACTATCGTGTACGATATGAAAGTGGGCGGGCTCATGAAGCTGTTCTCATCGGTAGTGGTAAGCTCGATGCGTAAGGCTTTAAAGAAGGCTCTTAGCAACTTGAAGGGCATTCTTGAAGCACAGACCTAGAATTACTTAAACACCCATAGCAACAGACTAGTGTAGTACTCGAGCAGTCTTTATTATGGTAATGTTTACGTTCATTGGATAAGACGCATATACTGCTGCCACACCCATGTGTCATCCATTAACAAATAGACCTAACATTAAAGTAACTTGTTACCCTAGCCTTCCCAAGTTCTCCGATGCTACGTACAACACTTTGGCATCGCACATTCTAGCGGATTGTGACCCTCAAGTCACAATTTAGTTTCCTGTATTATCAGAGAGAAGACAGACGCCGCTGATATATTGCCTGAAGTTGAATATACCCAGATCACAAATAAACTCGACCGCAGCTTCACATATTGAAACTGATATGGTCGGGGCGGGCAGATTTGAACTGCCGACCTTCTTAACCCCATTTGGCCCAGATAAAAGGCGGAGGCCGCTTGCCTCCTTTTCTGGGAAGATTATAAATCAAAGGTCAGTTCAAGGAAAGTTAGATAATGCTATCAGCCAGTACCATTCAGTATTACGTTTAAACTTTAATCCAGAAGAAGTAACATACAACTTGGCTAAAGCTCATTCCGAGCGAGGTGATGTATACAAAAAAATAGAAAATCTTGATGCTGCTATTACAGAATATAAAGAAGCGTTAAAGATGAATCCCGATATAGTGAATACAAGGTACAATCTAGGGAACGTCTATGCGAAGAAAGGAAACTACTCGGAAGCATTAAAGTGGCTTCAGGAGTTTATTGATGTAGCTCCAGCTGATTATAATTCGTTTGTAGCACAGGCTAAAAATAATGTTGCCTATCTAAAAACGAAACTGTAAGCTCCTTTTTGCTATTCCGTTTGCTATTCTTTGTTTACAACCATTAGTCACCATTGAGCGTAATTTAGTATTCTGTCATAGTAATAAAAAGTGATAAATTGAGGCTAAAGGGGTCTGTAACAGCACATTCCTAAACCGCGTGTCGCGCGTTCGAGTCGCGCCTGGGGCGCCATAAAGCTAAATACCATTCACTTTTCCAGCAGATAGACCTTATCTCTCACCTGAGTCAGGTCAGCAGAACCAGATATGCAGATTTATTCAGTCGTGGTGTACTGTTTAGAGCCATAACTAAGCCACCACATTCTCCGGCTATTTACCGGGGTATTCGAAAATTTTCACTTCGGGTACTAAACCCACATCTTGATTTGAAATACCGGATTCGGAGCTGTAGATTAGCTTGTAGTCCTGCACTGCTTCCAGAGGTACGGGGCTGACGAACGGATTGAGACCGATAATTCTATGATTAGCCGTCCCTTCCTTGGCAACATTGTCAAGTGCTTCCTGATAGCTGGCAAACTGCTTGATATCGGTGATCTGCTCAAAGCTGTTCCCGTTATTATCGACTTTCTTTTCAAAAGTAATCACGGCCGGTTTCTTCGCTTCTACCGCTTTACCGTTGAAATTGTACAGTCGGACACACAAGGTACGATAGTATTCAGGAAGGAAAAGCTGTACCGGTACGAGATTGCCTTCTTTCGCCACGTAATATGTACCAACGAACTCAGACGGGTCCCGTCCTGCCCAGGTGTTTACTGCCCAGAACTTGGTGGTACAGGTAGAAAAATCAATTATGATATATGAAGAGCCCAGTTCTTTCATCATCGCATAGGTGGAAGCTTCATCATTGGCCAGGAAAAGCTTAGCGACTTTAGTTATCGGCCCTGAGGCTTGAGAGGGGTTGGCACTGGGTATCCGATGGGCGGTACGTGATATCCAGTAGCCATAATCCCACCATGCCGTCACACCATAGGCTGTTGGCGGGTATTTATAGCCTCCTTCCCCCGGCACCTCATCAAGCTGATAATAGGCTTGCGGATTACCCATCGGCTCAGGCGTGTTTTGCTTCATCCAGTGCATTGACTCTTCCCAGGCATCCGAGGGCGCAAAGGTTGCCTGCGAGGCAACCGTTTTGGCCCCGCTAATATTGAAGAGGAAAACGAGCAAAATAACTATATATATCGCAATAGCGGTATTTATGCGATATATTCTAATGTCGTGGCTCTCTTTATGGCTCTTTTTCTTCTTATCTTCCTTTTTTTCTGGTCCTATCAGCGCAAGCACCAAGAACCCTATAGGTCCTAATAATCCCCATAATGCCCACCAATTACTTTTCCCCTTATACCTTGACCAGCCCCAACACCCATATAATAAGCACGAAATTCCGACTAACCATGTAATGACGAATATTAGAAACGCTATCCATGTGGGAAGGAATGCAAGATTTGTTGGCAAAAAAGGACAGGTGATAAGAATTGCTATTCCTATCGGAAGTCCAACATTCCTCGCTTGCCTATAACTGATTGATGTACCGGATAGCCGGATTACCTGCCAGGAGAGATAGCCGGAGAGCACGGCAATATTGATAGCAAGGTAGTAGGCGAAACGGCGCTGTGCCAGTGTCGCTATCAGTATTATAAAAGTCCAGATAAGGAAAAACAGCCAATGTTTCTCATTACTACGCTGATTAATTGAAAGCCAGATCAAGAATATGAAAAATATAATAAATAATGCCAAGGCCCATTTGATAGAGAAGGCCAGAATACTCAGAGCTGTGACCAATAATAAAATAGTCATAACACGTATTAAGGGAGTTAAGATACGCATTATAGGTCGCTGTTTCTCATCACTGAGCTGCACGGTAAAGAACCAAAATAATATGAAAAATGCTATTAGGCCAAAGCCGGGAAATAATATTTTCCATTTAGACGGGAAAAAGAACCAGATTCCGAGTGTAACCACAATTAATAAAGCATTCCAAACCCATAGTGGTACTTGGTGGTTCTTATAATCACTCCACTTGATATTAAGCCAGATTAAAATAACAATCGGTATGAAAGCAAAAGCGGGAAACCAGAGTAGATTTTTGCTTATCCAATCATATGGGAGAAGGAAAAAGTTAGTGCTGAAGTTACCCCAGGCAATAGCGGTAGTAAAGCTACCTTGAGGGTAAAGGAACGGCTGCATTTCAAGCGTGGTCGTTGCCGTAGCCCCTGACGGCGTAAAAATATTGAAATTGCTCATCACCACGCCAAAAATATCGGGTTTGACAGCATGAAAGATGGCCAGGGATATTATACCCACCACAACCAGAGCCAGCGGGAAATAGAACGGTTTTAACTTGATGGTCGATATCAACGCGGAGAGACCGATGAGTATCAGAGGGACGACTACCGAGATGAACAGGGGTACGGAGAAATATCCCGCCGGTGAAAACGGTACAAAGATTATGTAGGCAACCAGCAACAAGATGAACCAGATAATGCCCAGATGGTCCGTTGGCTTACGCCTCAGGTAGTCGATAGTAAACTGAATTAAAAAGTAAAGAGAGATTATAAAGACGAAGAGCTGGGCTCCCAACCAGGTAATAAGGTAAAATCCCAGGAAAATACCGGCCAGCAGGCTATAAATAAGAGGTTTAATAAATACTCGCCAGTCACATTTTATGAAATGGCTGAAGGTCAATTGCCTTTGCCCGGCCTCTTTTATCGCCAGTATCACGAAAAGAGCCGCCGTAGCGCTGAACAGGGTCTCGGCCACATGGTGGTCGGTGAAACCGAGTATCGAGCGTCCCAGAAACTCTCCCGACATCACGGCGATTAGGCCAGCCGCGAGTACGCCAACCCAGCGGTTGAATAGCGTTTTACCGATAAAGTAAACGGGGATAACTGTAAGTGCTCCCAGGACCGCCGGGTAATAGGCGCCGACCACATCGATAGTACGCGCGGTTGGAGAACCCAGGCCGATAATCCAGGTGATAATGGTCAGCAGCCAGGCAAAAAAATGAACGCCGACAACGCCATTACCGCCCGGATATAAAAAGTAGGGGTCAAATGCCGTGAGACCGGGGAAATTGTAAAGCCAGTTGTCAACCAGGCGCATATAGTAATAGGCATCATTGCTGGTAAACTTTATCCAATCGCCCACGAAGACCTGGTTATGGGGAAGGACGGCACGAAAATAAAACGCAACGCCGAAGAATATAGCAATCAATGCTCCAGCGATAATCTTCGGCGAGATTTTATCCCTGTCTACTTTTTTTACTGGTGCAACGTTCAAGTCATTACCCCTGGTTGCTTCGGTTGCCATTATAACACAAAGATACCACACCTACAATTTTATATGACGTATTGGCTGTCTCTATCGGCTAGTAATTTATACTTTTGTCTAACATCGCCGGTAAAGACGGCTAATATGCTGGAATATCGGGCAACGTCTCTTCCGCCACCCTGCCAATTGCCACATAATAACACCATAGCTTGACACCTGTCCTCTTTTTAATTATAATGGCATAATCATTCCAGATGAAGTTTTACTTGACGTAACTTTTGAGATATAATTGTAATAATTACGAAGCTACGGGTAATGACCAGGTACACTGCGTGCAATTAAAAACCTGACCTGACGGCGGTGCTGTATTATTTCGGTCGCAGGATTAAAGGAGAGTTCGATAGGTGACTGTTGCCATAATAGTCGGAACAAGACCTGAAATTATCAAAATGGCACCAGTGATAAGGCAACTGGAAGAGCGAAAAACCGACTTCTTTATTCTGCATACCGGGCAGCACTACTCGTACGGACTGGACAGGGTTTTTTTCGAGCAACTCAAACTTCCCCGGGCGAAATACAATCTCGAGGTTGGCTCCGACTCCCACGCCAAACAGACGGCAAAGATACTTACGGGTGTGGAAAAAGTCCTGCTGGAAGAGAATCCGGGCATCGTTCTGGTCGAAGGCGATACCAACTCAGTTCTTGCCGCCGCGCTGGCGGCTGTAAAGCTCCATATAAAAGTCGGACACGTGGAAGCCGGCCTGAGAAGCTACGATATCAATATGCCTGAGGAGATTAATAGAAGGCTGACCGACCACTGTTCCGATTATCTATTCGCCCCCACGGAAAAAGCAAAGACAATTCTCCGGGGAGAGGGCATCGCTGAAGAGAAGATAACTGTCACCGGCAACACTATCGTCGATGCCGTCTATCAAAATATTAAGTTAGCCAGGAAGCAGGGAAACGCCCTCGGCGCTCTGCACCTCACCCCGAAGGAGTATTTCCTGGTTACGCTTCACCGCCAGGAAAACGTTGATAACCGGGCAAGATTTACTTCTATCATGGAAGGCTTGAATAAGTTGGCTGCCAATTTTAATCTGCCGATAGTCTACCCCATTCATCCTCGCTCGCGGAAAATGATGACCGAGTTCGACCTCACGCCGGGAAAGATAACGCTCGTCGACCCCCTGGATTTCCTGGGCTTTCTTCAGGTTGAAAGTAACGCCAGACTGATATTTACCGATTCCGGGGGTGTCCAGGAAGAAGCCTGTATTTTAAACGTTCCCTGCGTAACCCTGCGGGATAACACGGAGAGACCGGAGACAATTGACGTCGGTGCGAATATACTGGCCGGCGCCTCGCCGGACAAGATACTGCAATGCGCTGACTTCATGCTCGGCAGGAAAAACAGCTGGCGGAATCCCTTTGGCGACGGGAAGGCGGGGGAAAAAATTGTTAAGATAATTTCGGAGGGTAAAATTGAGTAAGGTACTGGTCACCGGCGGCCTGGGCGCGGTAGGCAAACCCCTGTCCGAGGAGCTAAAGCGCCGGGGCCATGAGGTATGGCTCTCGGACAGGACACATTATCACGAGCCCAACTATATAAGATGCGACGTAGGTGAGTTTCATCAGGTAGAAAGGCTTTTGACCAAAGTGGAATTCGACTATGTCTATCATCTGGCTGCCGAGTTCGGCCGCCAGAATGGTGAGGATTTCTATGAAACGCTCTGGAAATCAAACGTCATCGGCACCAAGAACATCATCAGGATGCAGGAGCAGCTCAAGTTCAGAATGATATTCTTCAGCAGCTCGGAGGTCTACGGGGACTACCGGGGGGTTATGAGCGAGGACGTCATGGATAAAGTGGCTATCAAACAGATGAATGACTATGCCATGACCAAATGGGTAAACGAGATGCAGATTTTAAACTCCGCCGCCAGGTTCGGTACCGAGACAATAAGGGTCAGGCTGTTCAATACCTACGGCCCTGGAGAGTATTATTCGGAGTACCGGAGCGCCCTCTGTCTCTTTATCTATTCCGCCCTGCACGACCTGCCTTATATTGTTTACACCAAACACACACGGACCTCGTCCTACATCGATGACACGGTAAGGACGCTGGCTAACATCGCCGAGAGATTCAAACCCGGCGAGGTATATAACATAGCCGGCAAAGACCTGCATACCATGAAACAGGCTTCGGATATTATTCTCAATTACCTCGGGAAAGACGACAGTCTGGTAGAATACCGCGATACACAGGAAGCCACTACGCTGGATAAGAAGGTAGATAATTCCAAAGCAGTCCGCGACCTGGGGCATAAGTCCACGATAAGCCTCGAGAAGGGGATTGCTAGGACCATCGAGTGGCAGAAAGAGGTCTATCACCGTGGCTAAGAAAATCGTAGTTATCGGTACCGGTTATGTGGGACTACCTTTAGCCATAATGCTGGCACGCTCAGGGTATGAGGTTGTGGGGGTCGATATTGAAGAGAATGTGGTCAATGCAATTAACGAGGGGCTCTTAAAACTCGCCGAAGAAGACATCAAAAGAATCTTTCAGGAACCAGAGGTGAGAAAAAACCTTCGCGGACAGAGAACCCCGTGCGAGGCGGACGTATTTATTATCTCGGTGCCGACACCCATTGATGAAAAGAAGAGGATTGCCGACCTTACCCAGGTTGTAAACGGCGTGGAGTCCATCCTGCCCTTTTTGCGCCGCGGCAATCTGGTCATCATCGAAAGCACCATCCCACCGCTGACCTGCCGGCAGGTCGTCACCCCTATCATTCAAAGGAACGGACTGAAAGTCGGCGAGGACATTTTTCTCTGCCACTGTCCGGAGCGAATTCTACCCGGAGAAGTATTTACGGAAATCGTGCATAACAATCGTATCATCGGCGGGGTCGACGCTAAGGCTGCGCAGATGGCGAAGGAAATCTATGCTTCCTTCGTTAAAGGAGGGCTGTACCTTACCGATGATGTCACCGCCGAGATGGCAAAGCTGATGGAAAATACCTATCGAGACGTAAATATCGCCCTGGCTAACGAATTCGCCGCGGTCGCCGAAGGTCTGGGAGTGAACATCATGGAGGCTATCGAACTGGCCAACAAACACCCCAGGGTGGATATCCTGAAACCCGGCATCGGCACCGGTGGGCACTGCATCCCTATCGACCCGTGGTTTATCAAGGAGATTGACCCGGTCAACTCCCGCCTTATCCAGACGGCGCGGCTTATCAATGATGAGGTACCGGACAAGATTGCCGCCAAAATCAGGCAGACACTGCGGGATATCAAGAATCCCCGCATCGTAGCCCTGGGGGTTACCTACAAGGCGAACACCTACGATGTCAGAAACAGCCCGGCGCAAAGAATCATTGACCTGCTCAGACTGGACGGCTATCAGGTTGAAGCCTATGACCCGCTGGCTGCCGGGTATCATTATACTTCTATCGAAGAGGTGGCTAAAGGTGCCGACTGCCTGGTCGTACTGGTGGAACACCAGATAATCCGCGATGAACTGGCTAAAAAGGAAAAGGAAATCAAGCGGGTTATGCGCCACGATTTGATACTGAGATTCTATCCCGAGCTGAAGGAATGAGTTTATAATTATGAGTAGAATCCTGTTTCGTTCCGGGTAAAAAATGAATGTATTATTTATCCATGAGATAGACTGGCTCAAGAAGGTTGTCTTCGAGTTACAAAGCCTTGCCGAGCTTCTATCGCTCCGTGGCCATCAGGTCTATGCAATCGACTATGAGAATTCGTGGGGTAAAAATAGCCATTTCAGCCTGGGAAGCCTGAAAACGAAGGAGTATAACAATGTCTCCAGGGCTTTCGCCGGGGCATCGGTCACCCTGAGACGTCCCGGATTTATTAAAATTCCCGGCCTGAGCCGCTTGTCGGCTGCCTTTACTCACTATGTAGAGATTAACAAGACCATCAAAGAGAAAAATATCGACGTTATTGTGCTCTATGGCGTCCCCACCAACGGGCTTCAAACGATATACCTGGCAAAAAAATTTAATATCCCCGTGGTGTTCAGGTCTATAGATATACTCGGTCAGCTTACACCGTATGCGGCACTGCGTCCAGCCACCAGGTTCTTCGAGAAAAGAGTGTATCCCAGAGCGGATATGATTTTAGCGCTTACGCCGGACCTTTTCCGATATGTCGTCAGGCTGGGAGCCGAAGAAGCTAAAGTTCATGTCCTTCCGGCGCTGGTGGATACCGATTTATTCCGCCCGTCAATTAATTCCGGCGAGCTTCTTCAGAAATGGGGGCTTGATGAAAATGACCGGATTATCGTTTTCATCGGCACATTATTTGACTTCAGCGGTCTCGACATCCTCACCCGCCGTTTCCCGGAAATCATAGAGCGGATTCCCCGGGCGAAATTATTAATCGTCGGCGATGGCACTCAACGCCCTGCGCTGGAGAGTATCATCACCCGGCTGGGCCTGCAAAAGAAGGTCATTATCACCGGTTTTCAGCCTTACCAGACCATGCCGCAGTATATCAACATGGCGGCAGTATGCATAAATCCTTTCCTGACCAACGATATAACCAGAGATATCTTCCCCACCAAGATAGTGCAGTACCTGGCCTGCGCCAGGCCGGTTATAGCCACCCCGTTACCCGGAATGATAGCGGTAACTCCCGGAGAAGAACAAGGGATATTATACGCAGAAAATGCCGATGATATGAGTAATAAAATTATCTCCTTACTTCAATCGAGCGAACATATGCAGCGGCTGGGACAAGCCGGCCTCGACTACGTCCTGGGAGTACACAGCCATGAAAAAGTGGTCGCGCAACTTGAAAACAGGTTAGAGGAGGCTATCAAAGAGAAGCGGAGCAGGGTCTGAATGCGTCCCGGCAAAATCCGCCACTCCATGATAGAGAGCGAAACATGATAATAAGAGGTAAAGCCCCATTACGGATAGGCTTTGGCGGGGGAGGCACTGACATATCCCCCTACCCGGAGGAACGGGGAGGAATGACGCTCAGCACAACCATCGATATGTATACCTATGCCACCCTCGTTCCAAGAAACGATAAACAGATTACCGCCAAGTCTCTCGACTACGATACCGTCATTAACTATCATGCCGATAGCGATACCGAATATAACGGTGAGCTGGACCTGGTGAAGGCAGCCACCAAAGTGATGAAAATAGAGGCCGGCTGCGAGCTTTTCCTCCATAGTGACTCCCCCGTTGGCTCCGGCCTGGGGACATCATCAGCGCTGGTGGTGGCCCTGATAGGAGTCCTCAAGCACTGGAAAAATATTCCGCTGACGCTCTATGAAACCGCCGAGCTTGCCTACTACATCGAGAGAATAGAACTGCAAATCAAAGGCGGCAAACAGGACCAGTACGCCGCCACTTTCGGTGGATTCAATTTCATCGAATATACCGGTACCAGAACAATAGTTAACCCTCTCCGTATCAGAGAGGATATACTCAATGAATTGGAATATAGATTACTGCTTTGCTATACGGGAAAGAGGAAGCTTAACGCCGGTATTATCGAGGAACAGGTAAGCAACTACACGCAGGGGAAAGAGGAAGTAAGCAAATCTCTCGATGAAGTGAAGGAGCTGGCCGTTGCCAT
>JBGPRB010000047.1:0-14328 GCA_041489355.1 Dehalococcoidia bacterium | reverse complement strand
GTGAAGGAGCACGTCAGGTCATATTGGGCCAGGCTCTTGCGAAGCTCGGCCTTGGTTTCGTTATCTTTTGCCACTACCAGCGCGCGTATCATACTCAATTCCCCATCTACTAATAGGCATAAAGTCTGCCGTAAGGCCGGAGGAAGCGCGGAAACAGCTTGATGAATTTGTGATTGAGAATACTATCAGCATCATAGTCGAATTGCGCAGCGAACTCAACCACATACTCCTTAAGAATATTATAATCTTTCTCGTCAAGGTCGGCTATGCCCACTTCCTTACCAAGCTGATAATCCGAGATGTTTCCATGTACGTAGATGACACCGCCGTGCATACCCGTGCCGATGTATTTTGCCCGGTGACTCTTGCCTTCAGGGAGATTCATGCCCAGTAGAATCAGGACGCCACCGGCCATGTACTCGCCGAAGAAGTCCTGGGCGGTGCCGCCGATGACAATTACCGGTTTCTTTCCCTGGTATTCTTTCATATGGATGCCCGCCCGGTAACCGACGTCCTCACGGATAAAGATTTTCCCGCCCCTGGCCGAAAGCCCGACGATATCGCCGGCATGGCCGTGAACGATTATCTCGCCCTCGTTCATCGTATTGCCGCAGCCGTCCTGGGCGTTGCCATGAACGATAATCCGAGGCCCGTTCATGAAAGCGCCGAGGTCATTGCCCGGGGTGCCGAATATCTCAATTTCCACCGGCTTATTCAGGTCGGTGCCGATGTATCTTTGCCCGTAAACGTTATGCAATTCGATTTTCGTGGTGCCGTTGGCGACACTTTCCCTTAGCCTGGCATTTAAATCTTTGAAGTAAACGCCGCTGGCATCGATATTAACTATGGAATTCTTGACGTCTGTCATGGCTAGCTCCCTGCCATTCTTACTCCCAGAATATCGAGCTCGGTATCGGACAGGCCGATGCCCCTGAGGTGCAGGCGGTTGCCGCGCAGGCTCTCCAGGGCATTAACGCCGAGTCCGCCCAGGATATCTTTCAGTTCGGTGCTCCAGCCGCGGAGCAGGTTGGCCGCCCGGCGGGCACCGATTTCAGGGTTGACGCGCTTGGTCAGACGCAGGTCGGTGGTGCAGATACCCCAGGGGCATTTGCCGGTATGGCACTGCTGGCAGACATGGCAGCCCAGCGAGATGAGTGCCGCCGTGCCGATATATACGGCATCGGCGCCCAGGGCAATCGCTTTGGCCACGTCGCCGCTGCTCCTGATGCCGCCCGAGACCACGAGGGAAGCCTGGTGGCGTATGCCCTCCTGCCTCAGGCGACTGTCCACCGAGGCTAACGCCAGCTCGATGGGGATGCCCACATTATCGCGTATCACCTTGGGCGCGGCGCCGGTGGCTCCGCGCAGTCCGTCGATGACAACTATATCCGCGCCGCCCCTGACGATGCCGCTGGCAATGGCCGCGGCATTATGGACGGCGGCAATTTTTACCGATATCGGCTTGGTATAGTTGGTGGCCTCTTTCAGGGCATATATAAGCTGCGCCAGGTCCTCGATGGAGTAGATATCGTGCTGTGGTGCCGGCGATAGCGCATCGGTGCCTTCGGGAATCATCCGTGTCAGGGAAACATCCGCGCTTACCTTCTCCCCGGGCAGATGTCCGCCGATGCCCGGCTTGGCCCCCTGGCCTATCTTTATCTCGACTATCCTGGCGGCATCCAGGTAATCGGCATGGACGCCGAAACGCCCGGAGGCTACCTGGACGACCGTGTTATTTCCGTATTTATAAAGGCTGGGGTGCAGCCCTCCTTCGCCGGTGTTCCATAGTGTCCCCATCTCCGTGGCTGCCCTGGCGAGGGATTCCTGCACGTTGATACTGACCGCCCCGTAGGACATGGCAGAAAACATGACCGGTACTTCCAGCCTGACCAGCGGCGTCATTTTCGTCTTAAGATTGTGTGTACCCGCTTCCAGTTCCAGACGGTCGGGCTTTCGGCCCAGGTAAGTCCTCAGCTCCATCGGCTCTCTCAGCGGGTCGATGGAGGGATTGGTTACCTGGCTGGCGTTAAGCACCAGGTGGTCCCAGTAGATGCGCTGGCTCTTGTCGTCGCCCATGCCGGTGAGGAGTACCCCGCCGGTTTCTGCCTGCTTGTTGATATCCTCGATAACCTCGGGGCGCCAGTTATAGTTATCGCGGTAGTCCAGCGGGTTATAGCTGATGGTCAGCGCCTTGGTAGGGCAGAAGACGGCGCAGCGGTGGCAGCCGACGCAGTTCTCCTCGCGACTCCTTACCTCGTCATCCTCGGCATCATAGTAATGCGTATCGAAGCTGCACTGGTTCACGCAGACCTGGCACTGGATGCAGCGGTCCTTATCTCTCTTTACTTGAAACTTTGGTGAAATATATGTCTTCATTGTCTTTTCTCCTCCCCCGCTCCCGCGCCGACTGGCTGTAAACCGGATTCCGGCTTCAGCCTGCCGATAACCGGCTCGCCGCCCGTGGGAATCCAGGCCCTGTCCAGGTCGTGGCAAACCAGGCGGATGGCCGACTCCTCGGAAGAAAGGTACAGCATGTCGCCTTTTTCGCCTACCGTCAGCGGACGCAGCCTGATGCGGTCGGTCAGTCCTATCATTTCACCGTTATGGGCGATGATGACCGCGAAAGGTCCGTTCAGGAGCAGGCTGCCGTATACCTGGCGCAGCGCCCGCGCGAGCTTTTGCTCTCCCTCCGGCATGCGTTCGATGTCGTCCCAGAAAGGGGCTGCCAGCACTTTTACGGCTATCTCCAGCGGCAGGTTATGCTTCCGCATGAGCAGGTCGACGGCGTACGCGATGACCTCGGTATCGGTCTGCATGGTGCATTTATAGCCGAACTGTTCCAGGTAGCGGCGGTTTATCCCGTAGGAGGAAATCTCTCCATTATGAATCACGGTCCAGTCCAGAATCGAGAAAGGATGGGCCCCGCCCCACCAGGCCACCGTATTGGTCGGGAACCTGCCGTGCGCTGTCCAGATATAGCCTTTATAATTCTCCAGGCGGAAGTACTCGGCTATCTCCTCCGGGTAGCCCACGCCCTTGAATACGGCCATGTTCTTACCGCTGGAAAAGACAAAGCTGTCATTCTTGCTGGTGTTTATTTCCATTACCTTGGCTACGACATAGTCATCGTCGGACTGGTTTTCCGGCAGGCCCGGCGGTACGTCCACGAAATAGCGCCACACCAGCGGGGGGTTCTTTATCGCCGCGGTAGGGCGTGCGGGCACTTCCTCCTGCCAGACCACGTTGAAATTTCTCCCCAGGGACTCCTCGGTCTCCTGCTTGCCCTGGTTACTGAGGTACATGATGTGTAAAGCATAGTGGTCGGCGTGTTCCGGGAAAAGGCCGTAGATAGCGAAGCCTCCACCCAGTCCGTTGCCGCGGTCGTGCATGTTGGCGATAGCCCTGATGACGCTCTCCCCGGAGAATCTCCTGCCCGCCTTGTCCATCGCGCCGAATATAGAGCAGGCGTCGATTACTTTATCATCGTTATAGATATTATTTACCTGTCGTAAATTTTTCATGGGAATTCCTTTCGGGGTGAAATGCTAGTCTCCGATGAAGGCTTCTTCCGGCTTCTCGACGGAAGTAATAACGACCGACTCCGCGGCTGGTTTTGCCAGTCTGGCGCGCCAGGTAGTTTCCGGGAGAGAGGCCAGGCCGAAATTATCGGCGACGAGAGTTTTCTTAAAGCTGCTGACGTTGACGCCGTCCTTCATTAAATTGAAGACAATCCCCGACTTCTCGATATCCCCGGCAAAGGCCAGTCCCGCCAGTTTATCGTTTTTAATAATTACCTTCCGGTAGGTGCCGTCATACCGGTTGATAAAAGTCTCATAGCTGTTGTCGGGCGGGCTTACCAGTCCGGCCGAGGCGATGTTTACCCCGAAATATTTCAAAGCGTTCATGGCTGTCCCGCCCTGGTATTCGGCTGGTTCACCCGCCATGTTGAGGCCGGCGACCCTGCCTTCTTCGTAGGCGTTGGGCCATATCGGAGTGAGTCGGTTTTCACCATAGACGAAATCATAACCCTCGGCGACATCGCCGCAGGCGTAGACATCGGGCGAGGATGTCATCATGCGGCGGTCAACGACGATGCCGCGGTTTATTTTGATGCCGCTCTCGGCGATTACCTCAAGGCGCGGCCGGACGCCGATAGCGATGACGACCATCTCACAGGGTAGAGCGCGCCCGTCATCGAGGGTGACGCCGCTTACTTCGCCGGCTAAATAACTGTTTATTTTCTCCGAGGTGTGTCCGGTGATAATGTTGACGCCGGCCTGCGCCAGGGCCTTTGCCTCCAGGGCTGATGCCTCTTCATCGAGGATGGTATTGAGAATCCAGTCCTTCATCTCGATGATGGCAACCTCGACCCCCCGCTTTACCAGCGCCTCGGTAACGCTCACGCCTATCAGTCCACCGCCGATGACCACGGCTCTCACATTCTTCCGGTGTTGATTGAGGAACCCGTCGATTGCTTTAACGTCGTCAAGCCTGTTAAAGGTAAAGACTCCTTTTAGCTGGATGCCTTCCATCCTGGGTACAATCGGCGTGCCGCCGGTAGCCAGCAGCAGTTTCTGCCACGCCAGCGTCTCCCCGCTTTCCAGTTTGACCGTACGCTCGGTTGGGTTGACCTTCACCACTTTTTCCCCGAGAAGAGTCTGGATATCGTTCTTCTCGTAAAAATCGGGCTTGCGGTACAGCATCTTTTCCACGGGGTACGGGTGCGCCAGGTACTCGGAGATGAGCGGCCTGGAATAGGCAGGGTAGGGCTCGTCGGAGACGATGGTTAGCGTCCCCACTTTATCCACCTCGCGAATAGCCTCGGCAGCGCCGATGCCGCCGGCCGAGTTCCCGATTATCAGATATTTTATTATCCTGGTTGCCGCCATTCTTTCACCGCCTGATTTAAATAAGACCGCTTGTCGTCATTCCCCGAACCATCTTACTTTGAGATGAGGGGTCAATTTCTTTGAGTTCCGGTTCAGTTCAGTTCTTCACCGTTACTTCTACGACGTTTTCCCGGGCGATGGATATTTCCTCGCCGTTTTTCCTGACATAAACATGCATCAGTCCCAGTATCTCGTATTGCCCGTTCTTTAAGCCGGTGGTATCCCACCTGACCGGGAAGTTCTGCTGTCTATCCGCCGACTCCCCGATTTTAATCCAGGTCTCCGTCTTCTTCTTCCGGTAATACCAGGGATTGGATACCCTCATGACCGGTCCCGTCAGGTTCATTTCCTCCAGTTCCTTACGAAGCATGTCTTCGTCGAACTCCTCGCGGAGTTGCACGGCCCCGGAATAGCTTTTCATCACCTCGGAAGGAACGATGTAATGTGGTCCCCAATTGTACGGCATGTTAAACCTCCTTTTTTTAATCGTTGACTTGCTCTAAGGAGAGGGCCTACTGAATTGGTACGGCGACCTTTTTCACCAGGGGAATCTCATCCGGCACGTCGGCGTAGACAAGTGCCTCGTTAGGGCAGTTGGCCACGCATACCGGTATCTCTTCATCCTGGCAGAGTTCGCACTTTACCATCTTCTTCTGTGCCGCATCCAGCTTCGGCACGCCCAGGGGGCAGACCAGGGAACACGTGCCGCAGCCGATGCACCGCTCTTCATCTATCGCTACCAGCGAAGTAGAGGGGTCGCGGGATAAGGCTCCGGTAAGGCATGCCCGGATACAGGGGGCATCGACGCAGTGCTGGCAGCGCACCGAAAGGGATACAATCCCGTTTTCATCCACCCGGACTCTCGGTAAAGGCCGGGGCGATTCTTTTTTATAAGCCTTGATCAGGTCTTTCGACCGCGCGTGTTTGAGTCGGCAGTACACCTCGCAGAGATGGCAGCCGATGCAGACCTGTTCTTTTATATAGACCTGTTTCATTTCATTTCCCCAATATACGGTATGCGGTAACCGATTACCGCATATTAATGCTAACATGTTACCTCCAGTTTGTCAATACCCCCTTTCAGGAAAGTATAAAAATAGCCGTCATTCCAGTCCTTTCCCAATTGTCATTCCCGCCCCGATGAAATCGGGGTAAACTCCGGCCAGAATCCATAACACATCTTGGCGAATGCCAAGGTCCCTGGGTGTTCAGGATAACGCTGGATTAACGCAGGAGAAAATGGAGGTGTGGGGGGCGGACTCTGACTCTCCTTTAACTCAGCGTCTTACGAAGCTGATATTCCCCGGCGTTCGATTCAGGCTATATTCTGCCGATGTTCACGAATTGTTTAGACGCTCCATAGCTATGTTTATGTTTTGTTTACAATCTTGAAATTATGATGAATTGGGTATAAGTATGAAAAGGATAATAGTCCGAAGGGTCAGGTCCGCCAGGCCGGGAGTAGCTGTTACTCAGAGTCAGCAAAATGGGATAAGGCTACTCAATAATGAAATCGTCAGGAAATTTAATCCCTCTATGCTGGACCTCGGCGATATCAGTACGCCCTGCCAGGAGAGAGAGGCGATAGCCGCCGTATTTGACCTCACGGGTTTTACATCTTTCTGCAACCAGGTGGATGCGTATCTGGCTATCCCCAAATTTCTCAATGGTTTCCTGGACTGGTTTTTCAGCAATATCAGGCAGGGTCTAACCGAAGAAGACGATGGTGTCCGCGTTTCGTTCTGGGCGGAGCTTCCTATACTGGTCAAGTTTTTAGGAGACGGACTCCTTCTCATCTGGAATGCCCGCCGAATGTCGGAAAGTAATATTTGCAGGTTAGCTGCGACCCTTTATAGCGTTAGTTACGCCTACAGGCACGTATTTTATCCTCAGATGAGCATGGCTGTAAATAAGCCGCCAAGTGTTCTCCGGTGTGGCGTGGCCAGGGGAAAGGTGTTCAGTGTCGGCAACGGCAAGGACTATGTCGGGCATTGTATAAATAATGCGTCCAGGTTATCGCATCTTCTCCCTTTGACTTTCTGTTTCCCTCACCGTGGTTTTCAGGTCCGGGAGTGTATGCCTGCTGAATACGCACAGCTTTTTGTACCCAAGTATATATCTATTCAAGGAATCGGCGATAACGAACTGGTATGGGTAGTTAAGGAAGAATTTGATAGACTACCGGAAAGAAGCCGGGTGCAATTTCGCAACCTTGAAAGCGTAACCGTATAAATGTGCATTTTATATCTTGAGTATGATAAACACTCTTGCCTTGATGGCAGGATATTTCGAAGGGTTAAATAAATAAGTTGCTGGAAGTAAAGTCAGGGCTGAATTATACATTAAGAGCGCATTCGTAAGAGAGGAAATTAGGAATGGTAGATAGCTTGGTGAAGCCCAAGTCCAGAACAGCATTATCCGGCCGCACGGAGCAGGAAAATAAAGCAAGGCTGGAGCTGGTGTACGAGGTTAGCAAGAAGGTCGGCTCCGTTCCGCGCATGACGCAAATGCTGGAACAGGTTATCAAGATGACCCAGCAGACACTCAATGCGTCGGCTGCTTCGATACTTCTTTTCAAGGACAGTGACCAGGAGCTCTACTTTGAAGTCGCCTCGGGCCCGGTGGGCAAGTCATTGCGGCAGGTGAAATTGAATACTCAATATGGTATTGCCGGTCAGGTTGCGCGTACCGGCAGACCGTTAATCGTTAATGATGTCAGCCGGAGCGCTAATTTCCATAAAATGATTGACGATACTACCGGCTTCGCTACGAAGTCTCTTATATGCGCTCCGTTGATAGTACATCGCAAAATCCTCGGCGTGATTGAAGTACTTAACAAGCGGGACAGGAGCGAGTTCGGTGAGCAGGACCTGGAAGCCGTTGTTTCCGTAGCCACTACCGCTGCCATGGCGATTGAGAATACCAGGCTCCACCAGACGGTTCTGGAGGCGTATAAGAACACTATCACGGCACTGGCGGCGGCTATTGATGCTAAAGACCCGTACACGTGTGGTCACTCCCAGCGGGTTCAGGAGTACACCTTACTGGCAGGCGCGTTCCTTTCGTTTTCAAATGAGGAAATGGAGACTCTGGAATATGCGGGCATTCTCCATGATGTCGGGAAAATAGCCGTTGATTCTCGGATATTAAATAAGCCAGGACCTCTGACGGCATCGGAATGGGAGATAATGCGTGAGCATCCCATCGTTGGAGCGGACTTATTAACGGAAATTCCCTTCCTGGAAAAGTCAAGCGGGCTGGTACTCTGTCATCACGAAAGATTCGATGGCAAAGGATATCCCAACGGAAATAAAGGTGAGGATATTCCGCTGGGTGCTCGCCTGATAGCCGTTGCCGATGCTTTCGATACCATGACCACTGACCGTGCCTATCGTCCGGCTATGTCCGTCGACGCTGCGGTCAGGGAGCTGCATAGTGGCGCTGGCAGTCAGTTCTGCCCTGTTGCCGTAAAAGCTTTTATATCCGGACTTCGTTTAAATACCGATAAGAAGTAATAGTATGGTTCCCAGGTTATATTCGGCGAAATATACCCCGTGGATTTGCGAGATACCGAATTTATTAAAAGAGAGCGGGGGAAATTAATTGGATATTCGTATTCTCGGCGCACATAACGGTGAAACATCCACAACCAGTTGTGTGAGCTTTCTCATCGATGGCACTCTGGCTGTTGAAGCTGGGGGCTTGACCTCCCGGCTTTCGATTCAAGAGCAGCGGGAAATTGATGCGGTGATATTGACCCATCAGCACCTCGACCATATTCGGGACATTCCCGGAATTGCTTTAACTCTTTTCCGTCATGGTGCCAGTATTGATATATATTCCACTTCTCAGGTCTGTGAAACTATTAAAAACCACCTGCTGAATAAGATACTATACCCTGAATTTCAGAAGATACCCGAGACAAAGCCCACGGTAAATTTTAAAGAAATTAAACCGTTAGCGAAGCTGTCGATTGATGGTCATGGAATCATGGCTGTGCCGGTCAACCACTGCGGTGATGCCGTTGGCTATCAGGTTAGCGATAAACAGGGGAAAACTCTATTTTACACCGGTGATACCGGCCCGGAATTGTCGGACTGCTGGCGGAAAATATCACCGCGGTTATTAATTATTGATGTCACCTTGCCTAACGCCAGCGAAGAATTTGCTAAACAAACATGTCACCTTACCCCGCATCTGCTTGAGCAGGAATTGAGAAGCTTCCGCGAGTGTAAAGGCTACCTGCCGGAGGTAATTGCCGTCCACATGGATACCTCCCTCGAACCGATAATCAGGGAAGAAATAGCCGCAGTTGCTGAAAATCTGCATATTACCATTACCATGGCCTATGAAGGTATGCGACTTCAAATCTGAAGCAACGAGGCCGTTTTCAATTGTCATTGCGAGTCCCGACAAAGTCGGGGCGAAGCAATCCGTATCTACCTTACCCCCATACCTGTGTGTACTGTCATTCCCGCCCCGATAAACATTACGCAAATCAAGACCTCAAGGTCGCTTAGCTGGGAATCCTGAGGGTTACCGTAGTACCGACATCCTTTTCCGATTGCACGATTAATGTACCCCCGATTAAACGTGCCCTTTCTCTCATCCCGATGATGCCGAGCTTTCCGGAAAGGGCCAGGTCGCTTGTCCTCCGCGGAATGTTGAAACCCTGGCCGTTATCACTAATAAGCAGGGTCAGGGCATCGGCGCCGAAGTCCAGGCTCATTGCCACCGAAGAGGCCTGAGAATGTCTTCTAATATTGCTCAGTACTTCCTGCACGATGCGGAAGACGGTTAACTCTATCTCCGGCGTCAGACGGTGTCGGCTGCCGCTAATCTCAACCTTGGTGGTTATCCTGTTGTTCTTCTCGAGGTCGGTGATGAGCCACTCCAGGGCCGGCACCAGCCCCAGGTCATCCAGTATTGAGGGCCTAAGGTCCTGGCTGAAACGGCGTACCCCCTCAAGGGCGGAGTTAGCCATCTCATGCAGCTTTTTCAGGCGCTCTATCGAAGATTTCTTCAGTGTCTTCTCTCCGGTAATGAGTGAGTCAAGACTGCGTGATAGCGTCGCCAGTACCTGTGCCGTATCGTCATGGAGTTCCCGGGCGATGCGCAGTCGCTCGTCTTCCTGGGCTCTGGTTACCTGTTTGATATAGTATTCCATGTTCCGTCGCAGTTGCTTTTCCTCGGTTACATCCTGGGTAATTACCTGAAGGCCGATTACCATGTTTCTCCTGAGCATGGGGCTGACCCTGAGCTCGAGGTAGGCTTCGGTGCCATTTTTCCTGGTCAGGCGGGCGTCCTCGATACCCCCTACCGGGGCCTGCTCCAGGTTTTCGGAAAAAATCCTTTTAATTTTCTCCTTGCTTTCGCCGGAAAAGAGTTCGTAGATTGCGATGGATGTTAGCTCCTTCCGGGTGTATCCGGTAAGCTGCTCGCACGCCCGGTTGACCGAGATAATTCTGGCTGTCGTGGAGCAAACGAAGATGGCATCGCTGGCGTTCTCAAAAAGACCCCGGTAGCGTTCCTCGGATATCCTTAATTGTTGAGCCGTGACCTGCTGTTGCTGGTACAGGTGGGCATTTTCCACGGCCACACCGATTTGATTGCCCATGGCCGTGAGTAATTCTACTTCTTCCGGCAGAAACTGCCGGTAGCGGCGCATGGCGATGCAGAGAGTACCGTTGACCTTTCCTTTCGAGCTTACCGGCACGATTAGCGTGGAATGCAGCTGGAACTTACTAACCACTTCCCGGGTAAGGCGGGGGTCCTGCGAGGCGTCTTCCACGAAAAGGGGCTCCCCCGATTGGGCTACTCTGCCGTTGAAACCCTCTCCCAGCTTGAGCTTGTCCACACCCCTTGATAGTTCCTCGGAAGAGCCGCGGTGGGTTGCCAGAGAAAGCTCTCCGCTTTTTTCATCCAGGAGAAATATCCAGGCAACGTCGGCCTGCATAACATCGACGACATTATCAATGGCGCTGCTCAGGACGGTATCTAGCTCCAGTGATTCCGATACGGTGCTCGAAATCCGGTTGAGAGCGGCCAGCCTTTTTTCGTTTTCTTTAATGACCGTAACGTTCGTCTGGAGTTCCTCTTTAGCCTTCTCCAGTTGCCGGACCGCGTGTTGCTGCCGGTGAATCAGCCAGGTCACCAGCAGACTGATGAAAAAGAAGGCGATGGTCTCGGTTACTGCCGCGGATACCGGTGATGAGAAGAATATGGCGCGCGGTGTTAGCGCTAGGCCGATTAAGACTGCCGATATCACGCCGCCCTGCCACCGGAAAGCGAAAGCGGCGTAAGCTACCGGAATAATGGAGAGGATACGGTAGGTAGAATAACGGGCGAGCTGAAAAGGCGCCTGGGGCAGTATTGTCTGGAGCCACGGAATGTGGTCGGCGTAGTAGATAAGGGCTCCAAAAGTCATGATGGCCAGGATAATCCAGAAGTGCGGGACCCTGTAAAAGTTCTTCACAAGAATAATCCTATTTTAATACTATGCTAAATCATCCAGTCCCAGCCAGCCTTTTCTCAGCGCCTGCAGGACGGCCTCTGTCCTTGAACCTACATCCATCTTGCGGAAAATATTGGCCAGGTGCGCCTGTACCGTGCGTCGGCTCAGGTAGAGCTGGGTGGCGATATCCTGGTTGCTCATCCCTTTTGCGGCCAGCCTCAGTATTTCCATTTCTCGTTCGCTGAGTTCATCGTGCTGTGCCGGCTCATGCGATTCCCGGCCGATCGAACCGAGTCGACTGAAGACCTTCTGGGCGATTGCGGGGTGGAGTACCGCTTCACCGGCATATACGGAGCGGATGGCATTGACCAGGTCGCTGCCGCTGACATTCTTCAGAAGGTATCCGGCGGCTCCCGCCTCCAGCAGCGCCACGATGTACTGGTCATTATCGTAAGCGGTCAGAATCAGTACGGCGGTCGATGGGAAGTCGGCTTTAATTCTTCGGGTTGCCTCGATGCCGTTGACCTTGGGCATGGCGATATCCATAAGGACGACGTGGGGGTGGAGTTGGGTTACCAGCTTGATAGTCTCTTCGCCGTCACAGGCTTCGCCGACGACCTCCATATCTTTTTCATGGCCAATCAGGCTGTGCGTTCCCTCGCGGAAAAGAGCATGGTCGTCAGCGATTAAGACTTTTATTTTGTTCATTGGCGGACTTCAGATAAGAGGGTTTCAGTCTCTCATCTCACATTATAGTCCGCAGGGAGGAATAGTTCAAAAAGAGGTTAAAAATTATCTTTCATTGTATGTAAGGTATGTAAGCTTTAGCCTATCCCCCTTTGTCCCCCTTTCCAACCGCAAACATTATGCCTGATTCAACGGCGAGCGGATTGGAAAGGGGGAGTAAATAAAAGAGGGGGGCGAAAGCCCCCCTCTTAACAATCTTCCCCCTCTCCGTCGACGGAGAGGGGGATTAAGGGGGTGAGGTAAAACCATTTGTCAGATACCACGGATTAAACGCACCAGATACCCCCGAAAAGCCCTCATTATGGGGGCTGGCATGTAGAGAACCTGCACTAATTGCCTAGTCGATAAATAGGCCAGGATGACACGGCACATTAGGCCAGAGGCTGGATGGAATTCGTCCGCTTGAATGTTAATCTTAAAAAAGAGAAACCTGAAGGATTCATACTGAAGTATTCATATAGAAGGATTCATACTGAAGGAGGCCATAATTATGGAGAGCACCCGGGACGAAGATTTTCTCAGCATATCGTCCGTGCTTGATGAACTGGAAAAAGACCTGTCCGGTCATGCCGTCGAGCTGAAGAAAGAAAGGGCTCCATCCGGTAAAGATGCCATCCTTCAAATATTGGGTCGGGCGGCGGATGACCATAAATTTTTAGCCCGGCTGGCTGAGGACCCCGCCAGAGTGCTTAAGGAGTACGACCTGACCTCGGAGGAAAAGGCGGCTCTGGCATCGGGCGACCTGCGCCGGATAGAGTCATGGGTCGGCAAGCTTGACAAGCGCTTGAGCACCTGGATATGGTGCCGCCTTCAACAGGAAAAGTGGTAAGTAAAGCGAGGTATGGCATGAGCATGGCTGAGGTAAAGCAGGATACGAAAGAAATTACCCGGAAAGATGAAGGAAATATAGCGGCCAGCGTAGATAAAGTGCTGGCGTCGTTTACCGGAGAAAAAGCCGAGTTAATCCCGATATTGCAGCAGGTTCAGCAGGCGCTCGGATACTTACCCGCCGAGGCTATGAGGCGTATTGCGCAGTTTACCGGCGTCCCGGAATGCACTGTCTTCGGTGTAGCCACTTTTTACGCTCAGTTCAAGTTTGTCCCCGTGGGGCGGAATATCGTCAAGGTATGCCGCGGTACGGGCTGCTATGTCAAAGGGTCTCCCCGGATACTCGATGAGCTGGAGAAACTCTTGCGTATTAAGGACGGCGAAACGACCCCGGACATGGAATACACTCTGGAGACGGTCGCCTGCTTCGGTTCCTGTGCCCTGGCTCCGGTAGTGGTTGTCAATGACAGGGTCTACGGTCGCATGACCGCGGAAAAGGTGAAAGCAATACTGGGACGTAAAGGCTAGTGCGGCCATAGTAGACGTAGGGGGAATATGATGAATTTCGAAGAGATGAAAAAGCGAGCGGTCTCACAGTGGAAAGCCCTGCAAAATAGCCCCAAACCCCGTATCTTCATCGGCACAGGTACCTGCGGCATCGCCGCCGGGGCCGAAGACATATTAAGTGCCCTCCGTCAGGAGCTGGAAAAGAACGGACTGGAAGCGGAAATAATACAGGTAGGCTGTATCGGTTTCTGCTACGCCGAACCTCTGATAGAGATTGCCAAAACTGGCAAGCCCAGCGTCTTTTACGGGAATCTTACCCCGGCGCTGATTACCGAAATTGTCCGCGACTACCTAGCCGGCGATAATCCGCGGCCTGACCTTGCCCTGGGCACCCGCGGCGAAGGCAGTGTAGAAGGAATCCCCCACCTCTCAGAATCCCCCGTGCTTAAACCGCAAAAGCGCATCGTCCTGCGTAACTGCGGTAGCATTGACCCCACCGATATCAACCATTACATTGCCAATGATGGCTACGATGGCTTACGTAAAGCCTTAAAAATGAAACAGCTTGAAATAATCGATGAAATTAAGAAATCGGGGCTGCGCGGCAGGGGAGGCGCCGGTTTTCCTACCGGCAATAAATGGCAGTTCTGCCACGATGCCCCCGGCTCTCAAAAATATATTATCTGCAATGCCGATGAGGGCGACCCCGGCGCTTTCATGAACCGGGCGGTGCTGGAGGGTGACCCGCACTCCATCCTGGAGGGTATGCTCATCGGCGCCTATGCCATCGGCGCTTCCGAGGGCTACATTTACATCAGGGCGGAGTACCCGCTGGCTATCAAACGGTTGAGAGTCGCCCTTGAACAGATGGAGAAGTACGGACTCCTCGGTGAAAATATACTG
>JBGPRB010000046.1:0-14450 GCA_041489355.1 Dehalococcoidia bacterium | reverse complement strand
GGCCTGACCCAAGAATCCAGACCACCACCCCTCCCCGAGATTCTTCGCTACGCTCAGAATGACAGAATGGGAATATTGGATTCCAGCCCCGATTGCATCGGGGCGGGAATGACAACACGGATAACGGATTGCTTCGCTCCGCTCGCAATGACAGCATTACACACTTTAAAATGATTTTCTTGATTTCGCTGACAGCTATATATATACTCTAATTAATGGTTTTTGTTATGGAGGGTAAATAAATATGGCAATAATTGATTTCGGCGGCATGAAGGAAGAGGTAGTGATGCGGAGCGAGTTCCCGATGGAGAAAGCCCGCAAAGTCCTCAAGAATGAAACTATCGCGATTATCGGGTACGGGGTACAGGGGCCGGGGCAGTCGCTCAACATGAAAGATAACGGCTTTAATGTGATAATCGGGCAGTCCAAAGACTTTATGCGGGACTGGGAGCGGGCGGTAAAGGACGGGTGGAAACCCGGTAAAGACCTGTTCGAGATAGAGGAAGCGGCCAAACGCGGCACGATTATCGAGATGCTGGTAAGCGACGCCGCCCAAAAGCAAATCTGGCCGACTATCAAGAAGCAGCTGAAACCGGGTAAAGCTTTGTACTTCTCGCATGGTTTTTCGATTGTATACAAAGACCAGACGAAGATAATCCCGCCCAAAGACGTGGATGTCATCATGGTGGCGCCAAAGGGGTCGGGGACATCTTTGCGACGCAATTTCCTTTCAGGGGCAGGCATCAACTCAAGTTTTGCCGTTTTCCAGGACGCCACCGGTAAGGCCAGGGAACGGTGCCTGGCGCTGGGAATCGCTATAGGTTCCGGCTATCTCTTCCCGACGACGTTCGAGAACGAGGTCTACAGCGACCTCGTGGGCGAGAGAGGCGTGCTGATGGGCGCGCTGGCGGGCATCATGGAAGCGCAGTACGATACCCTGCGAAAGCACGGGCACAGTCCCAGCGAAGCCTTCAATGAAACCGTCGAGGAGCTTACGGAAAGTTTAATAAAACTCGTGGCGGAGAACGGGATGGACTGGATGTACGCCAACTGCTCGGCGACGGCGCAGCGGGGCGCTCTGGACTGGAAGCCGAAGTTCAAGAAGGCAGTGATGCCGGTCTTTAAAGAGCTTTACGAGAGGGTGGCAACCGGGGTGGAAACGCGGCGGGTCATCCGCACCTGCGGTCGACCGGACTACAGGGAACTTCTGGGCAAGGAACTGGCGGTGATGGGCAACTCGGAGATGTGGCAGGCGGGTAAAGCCACCCGCGCACTGCGTCCGAAAGAAGAAGCCAAAGCCAATATTAAAACCGCTAAGGGAACAGCAGGGAGACAAGGGAACTAGCTTTAAACTCACCCTTCGACAGGCTCACTTCGTGGCTCGCCACCGACTCTCGCCACAGGTGGTGACTCAGTGGAACCAGGGCAGGCTCTTTACGAAAGAGAGACGCTGGATTCCGGCTTTCGCCGGAATGGTAAGGGTGGGATACAGATTGCTTCGTCCCGATTTTATCGGGACGCTTTCGCGGGAATGACGATAAAAAGACGAGATTCTTCGTGTAGCTCAGAATGACAGGGCGAGGGAAAGGGAGAGGGGTTGAGGAAACGGATTCTTCGTGTAGCTCAGAATGACAGGGAGCAAAATCCCTCTCAATCTCCCTTTACGAAAGGGAGACGCTGGATTCCGGCTTTCGCCGGAATGGTATAGGGTGGTTAATATTATTGAACTTATCTTATGGCAAGTGCTAGAATAACAGTAGGCATTTGAGTTTCCTCAAAGGGGTAAGGCGTGTTTACCGGTATCGTCGCAGAGGTAGGCAGTATTGTCTCCGTTCCAGCGGGAAAGCTTACTATTACCGCCAGCCAGGTTATCAAGGGGATAAAGCCCGGCGGTAGTATCGCCGTCAATGGCGTCTGCCTGACGGTAACCGCTTTTGACAACAGGTCATTCTCGGTAGATGTCATGCCGGAGACCCTCAAAAGGACCAATCTCGGTAGGCTCCACGCCGGGGACAGGGTTAACCTGGAAAGGCCGCTTGGTCTGGGCGGGGAGATAGGCGGGCACATGGTACAGGGGCATATCGATGACACCGGTAAAATAGCCTCGATTATCCGAGAAGGCGAGGCGGTACTCATGAGCTTCGAAGCCAAGCCCGAGGTGATACGCTACATCGTACCCAAGGGCTTTATTGCCGTGGACGGCACGAGCCTGACGGTCACCACCAAAGACGCTAACTCTTTCAGCGTCTCAATCGTCGGCTATACCCGCCAGCATACGATTCTGGCGGATAAAAAGCCGGGCGACACGGTCAACCTGGAAGTGGATATCATCGGCAAATATGTGGCGGAGTTCAGCAAGCCGCAAACTACCGATATGACCACGGCATTTTTGCAGGAGCACGGTTTCCTGATAACCTGACGGCCCCTGATGTAATGAGGAGAAAAATATGGGACTGGCAACTATTCCGGAGGCTATTGAAGATATCAAGGCAGGCAAATTCGTTATCGTGGTCGATGACGAGGACCGGGAGAACGAGGGCGACTTCATCATGGCCGCCGAGAAAGTCACCCCCGAAGCTATAAACTTCATGGCCGTACACGGTCGTGGACTCATCTGCATGCCGGTTACCGGCGAAAGGCTGGACGAACTGAAGATACCCATGATGGCGAGCAATAATACCTCCCATTTCGGCACAGCCTTCACAGTATCCGTCGAGGCAAAACAAGGGACAAGCACCGGCATTTCGGCGGCGGACAGGGCCAGGACCGTGCAGACAATCATCGACCCGAAGACCAGGCCAGAAGACCTGGTCATGCCGGGGCACATGTTTCCCCTGCGCGCCAGAGACGGCGGCGTGCTGGTACGCGCCGGACAGACGGAGGCTACGGTAGACCTGGCCAGGCTGGCTGGACTCTACCCGGCCGGTGTCTGCTGTGAAATTATGAATGAAGACGGCACCATGGCCAGGCTGCCGCAGCTGGAAGTCATCGCCAAGAAACTCGGACTGAAAATCGTCAGTGTGGCCGACCTCATTGCCTACCGCTACCGTCACGAAAGACTGATACTGAGAGTCGCCGAGGCCAAGCTCCCAACTCCCTACGGCGATTTCACAGTGATGGCCTATAAAAGCCAGACCGACCCCGATGAACACATCGCCTTGGTAATGGGAGACGTAGCCACCGACGAACCCGTGCTGGTACGGGTGCACAGCCAGTGCCTGACCGGCGACGTTTTCCACAGCCTGCGCTGCGATTGCGGCGAACAGATTGAAATGGCCATGCAACGCATATCCGAAGAAGGTCGCGGTGTCGTCCTGTATATGAGACAGGAAGGCAGAGGCATCGGCCTGCATAATAAAATAAAGGCCTACGCCCTCCAGGAAAAAGGCATGGATACCGTCGAAGCCAATCTCTCCCTCGGTTTTAAAGCCGACCCCCGCGACTACGGCATCGGCGCCCAGATACTGGCCGACCTGGGCGTGCGTAACATGCGTCTGATGACGAATAATCCCAAGAAGATGAGCGGACTGGAAAGCTACGGCCTGAAGATAGCAGAGCAGCTTCCTCTTACCACCCAGCCGAACCCGCATAACCGCCGTTACCTCCAGACCAAACAGAAGAAACTGGGGCACCTCCTGAAAGTGCCGGATACCGATAATGAATAATATATAACCAAGGAGATAGCTATGAGCAAGACTTTTGAGGGCAATTTACTGGGCAAGGGACTGAAGTTCGGTTTAGTCGTCTCGCGTTTTAACGAGTTCTTCAGCAAGAAGCTGCTGGAAGGGGCACAGGACGCCCTGCTCCGCCATGGCGTCAACGAAAGCGACATCGAAATCGCCTGGACACCGGGCTCGTTCGAGATACCGCTGATTGCGCAGAAAATGGCGGAATCGAAGAAATACAACGCCGTTATCTGCCTGGGGGCGGTGATAAGGGGCGGCACACCTCACTTCGACTATATCGCGTCGGAGGTCGCCAAGGGCATCGCCAATGTGGGGCTTCATACTGGCGTGCCGGTAATATTCGGGGTTATCACCACCGATACCCTGGAGCAGGCTATCGAACGCTCCGGAACGAAAGACGGCAACAAGGGCTTCGATGCGGCGGTCAGCGCCATCGAGATGGCCAACCTGGTCAAGACGATTGGGTAGTTAACAGTTGTCAGTTATCAGTCACGTTTATATAGAATAATAGAAGAGACGGAACGAGGATAACGGGTTTATTCTTAATACTGGACTTTATTCGGTGACCTTATAGACGATGTCTCCCGCCCTGACCCTGTCCGAAACCTTGATACCAGCGGAATCGCCTTCCTTGACCTCGGTGACATCCTTGTTGTCAATCTGCATCGAGGCGATAACCATCTCGATATCCGTGGTATGTCCCTTGATGTGAATCTTGTCCCCCACTTTCAGCGTCCCCGTCATGGTGACGCCGGCCACCACCGGTCGGGCAAAGAAATCGCTCACCGTGCCGACCTCTTTTTCAGTCATATTTCCCCTCCTTTACGGGTTGTACCGGCTAAACTCATGCTATGTATTCAGGATTATACCTCTCGATTATTCATAAATCAATACAACCAGTTATTTTCTTGTAACTCACCCCGTTTTTTGACATAATTCCCCGCCAGGACATATAATGAGTCTAACTTTATTATTGAGAGGACAGATACTTTGGCAAAGCCAGACGAAACGCAGTCGGTAAATGAAGAACTAGTCATAGACCTGAAGAAAATTGAAAAGCGCCTCGATATGCTGGACAATCGCCTGGACAACGTCGACTCTATTGTTTCTGCCGTGGCGGAACGCGTCATGCAACAGCCGGCTACGTTTAACGTTACCTGTTCGAAGTGCGGACATAAGATAGAAATCGCCATTATCGGCACCGAGAAGCCGACCCGATGATAAATAACCTTATGTAAACATTCCCCTGTCTCTTTCGGTGTATCACACCCACAATGAGCAGTATGCCTACCAAATATATCCAAGCCCGATAAATACAACCAGCCTAGACATTTACAGGAGGCTAAGGTGACAGCAATCGCTAGAATCAATCAAACCAAATACGATGTCTTCAAATGGCGCTACGAACTGAGCGTACCCAGGAAATTAGTCCTGGCCCTGGGGGTGGCGATACTGACCGGCCTGCTGGCCCAGCTTAGAATCCAGCTTCCCTGGAGTCCGGTGCCGATAACGGGTCAGACACTCGGTGCCCTCCTGGCCGGCGTCCTGCTGGGGAAATGGTGGGGCGGCATCAGCCTGACCATCTACGCCGGGCTGGGCATGGCGGGTTTACCCTGGTTCCAGAACCTGAGCGGCGGACTGGCTTATATGTCCGGGCCCACCGGCGGCTATATTGTCGGCTTCATTCTGGCCGCCCTTTTCCTGGGGTATTTCACCGACAAATATGTACGGTCGCGGAGCTTCCTGACCATGCTCGGTCTAATGCTCTTCGCCAACTTTATCCTCATCTATGTACCCGGTCTTTTTCAACTCGGCCTCTGGCTCAACCTGGTAAAAGGACAGCCGGCCACATTAGGTGAACTGCTTATGATGGGGGCGGTGCCATTCATTGCCGGGGATATCACCAAAGCCATCACGGCGGCACTCATCGCCAGAGGTATTACCCCCAAAGCGTCCTACGGTAAAGAGGCAGACAGGGATAAATGGGCAAAATGGCGATTGCCATGAAGTCCAATGAAAGGATTAATCAACAGAGACGGCGCACCTTTCGGGTGCGCCGTAGTTATTTCCCGGGCAATCGATTTAAATCCTGGCTACTATAGAACGCCGTGTAAACTGGCTGAAAACAACCGTACTGAGAAAGACGATGGCGGCGGCAACGTAAAAAGCTGACTTAACATCAAATGAATCCACGATAAACCCGGCCAGAATGGGGGCAAGCCCCATACCCAGTCCCCCACCCATGTTAGAGACCGACGTGGCCACGCCCATGCCGTACTTCCTGCCCTCCTGAATAATGGCAGCCATGGCCGGCGGCGTGGAACAGGCGTCAAAAATACTGCCGATAGCCATGATTACCAGCAGCACCCAGAAGCCTTTAGCCTGGGGCATCAGCAGCATGGAAACAGCCACACCCAAACTGCCCAGAATTATCATATTTCTCCGGTTAAGTCTATCCGCCAGATTGCCCGAGGGTACCTGCAATAACGAATTCCCGATGATGGTGACAGTCAATATCGTCCCGATGAAAGACGGACTCAAACCGATAAAAATGGTAGCAAAGACCGGCACAAAGGCGGTCATGATACCGCGGTTGGCCGATGCCCCCACCTGATAACTGAAAATCCCCCTCGTGATTCTGCTGGCCGTTATCCCTTTGAATGAAAACTGCCCGGCGGTCTTCCTCCGCGCCACAATCTCCGGGAGAAAGAAAGTAGCCCCGAGGAACGATATCAGGTTAAGGACGCCCATAGTATAGAAGGCGGTGTTCATCCCGAAATGGTCGGAGATGACGCCACCGAGCAGCGGGCCGGAGCCAAAACCGGTGATGAAAGTGGCATTGAAAATGCCCATCCATTTCCCTTCTTCACCCTCCGGAGTGATATCGCCGACATACGCCTGGGCGATAGGCAGGACCATGGCGGACGCCGCTCCCTGTATAAAGCGTACGATAGTCAGGCTGGCGATACTATGCGCCCAAACATAAGCAAACGATGTCAGGGTAAGACCACATAGTCCGGTACACAGAATCAGCTTACGGCCGCGACGGTCGGAGAACCGGCCGGCGAAAGGCATGAAAATAGCACTGGAGATGGATACGCCGGAAAAAATAATACCCAACCACAGGCCGCTTGCCCCCAGCTTCTCGGCGTAGAGAGGTAAGAGCGGGGCAATGATGCCATTACCCAGGTTCGAGGAGAAAATCGTCAAGCCCAGGACGGGCAGAAGACGACGGATTGTTTGAGGCACAATGTAGTTTAACACGCAGGCGATATAAGTGTAAAAATACGAAATTGCGAGTATTTAGCAGAATATTACTGTCATTCCAGCCCCGATGAAATCGGGGTAAACTCCAGCTGGAATCCAGGGGAGGGGATAAGGTGAGGTCTGGATTCTGGCCTGCGCCAGAATGACACTCTAAACAATCTCGAAATCCGAACACCTAAAAACTAACCTGATTGCGCCCGAAGCTAATCGCTGATATAATATGTCTTGTGAACGCAGAAAATAAGCTGGAAATCATGCGCCACTCGGCCTCTCATGTCATGGCCGAGGCCATACTATCGCTTTTCCCGGACGCCAAATTCGCCATCGGCCCGGCGATAGAAGAGGGCTTTTATTACGACTTCGATTTACCGCGCCCGCTTACCCCCGAAGACCTGCCCGTCATTGAAAAAAAGATGGGCGAAATAATTAAAGCCGACCTGCCTTTCACCCGGCGTGAACTTGCGAAAAAAGAGGCGGAAAAACTCTTTGCCTCCCAGCCCTACAAGCTGGAGCTATTAGAGGAAATCCCCGACGATAAAGTGGGCACCTATCAACAGGGTAACTTCGTGGATTTATGCCGCGGGCCCCATGTGAATTCCACGGGGGAGATCAAGGCCTTCAAGCTGATGAGTATCGCCGGGGCGTACTGGCGCGGCGATGAGCACAACGCCATGCTGCAGCGCATCTATGGCGTCGCCTTTGACAGCCAGCCAGAACTCGATTCTTATCTCACCAGGCTGGAAGAAGCCAAGAAACGCGACCACCGCAAGCTGGGCAAGGAGCTGGACCTGTTTATCGTTCCCGAAGAGATCGGCGGCGGACTCGTTATCTATACGCCCAGGGGCGGACGTATCCGCACCACCATCGAAGATTTCTGGCGGCAGGAGCACTTCGCCAACGGCTATGAGATTCTTTATACGCCGCACATCGGGCTGAGCAAGCTATGGGAGACCAGCGGCCACCTGGGCTTTTACAAGGAAAATATGTACTCCCCGATGACCATTGACGAGCAGGAGTATTACCTCAAACCGATGAACTGCCCGTTCCACATACTCGCCTATAAATCGAAGGTGCGCTCCTACCGGGAATTACCCCTGCGCTGGGCGGAGCTGGGTACCGTGTACCGCTACGAGCGCAGCGGCGTTCTATCCGGACTCATGCGAGTACGCGGTTTCACCCAGGACGATGCCCATATCTTCTGCACGCCGGAACAGATGAACAGCGAGATTTCCGAGGTGCTCCGTTTCTCGCTCTACATGCTGAATACCTTTGGTTTTCGTAAGTACAAGGTATATCTTTCCACCCGCCCGGCGGACGCCATCGGCAGCGAGCAAATGTGGAAAGACGCCGAGGATGCCCTGCGCCGTGTCATCAGTGAAAACAAGCTCGACTACGAAGTGGACGAGGGCGGCGGGGCGTTTTACGGACCGAAAATCGATATTAAAATCGAAGACGCATTGGGACGGCTATGGCAGGCGACCACCATCCAGTTTGACTTCAACCTGCCGGAGCGTTTCAATATGGTCTATGTCGGTGCGGACGGCAAAGAGCACCGTCCCTATATGATACACCGCGCCCTGCTCGGCTCGTGGGAGCGCTTCTTCGGCCTATTAATCGAGCACTATGCCGGCGCTTTCCCCGTCTGGCTGGCGCCGGTACAGGTAAAAATGATACCCGTGGCCGACCGCCACCTGGAACACGCCCATAAGGTAATGGCCGTGCTTAAAAGTCGCGGAGTAAGAGTAGAAGTCGACGACCGCTCCGAACGGATGAACCTGAAAATAAGGCAGGCGCAGCTGGAGAAAATACCGTATATGGTCATCGTCGGGGATAAAGAGGCGGCGGACAACTCCGTTTCTGTCCGACGCCGCAGCGGCGAGCAATTACCCACCCAGCCCCTGGCGAGTTTCCTGGAAACTCTAACAGCGGAAATCGCTAATAAGGTATGAAAGTGATGGCGATTTATCATCGCTGGTTCCGGGGAGTTGATTTACTGCATATAAATATGGTATAGTTTTTGTTCGTAGGATACCTGTGCTTGGAGGAGGTAATAAAGCGCCATAATTAAACAACTACGTGTCAACGAGCGAATTATTGCTAAAGAAGTTCGCCTGGTCGGTGAGAAGGGTGAACAGCTTGGTATTATGCCCCTGGTTCAGGCAAGGGAAACGGCAAGAAAGCACAATCTGGACCTCGTCGAGGTAGCGTCCACGTCAGTACCGCCTGTCTGCCGCCTTCTTGATTACGGAAAGTTCAAATACGAGCAGCAGAAGAAAGAGCAGCAGGCGAGGAAAAGCCAGAAGGTCACGCTATTAAGAGAGATTCGCCTGCGACCCAAAATAGGCGTCCACGATTTTGAAGCCAAAGCCAGAATAGCCAAGAAGCTGCTGAACGATGGGGCGAAAGTTAAAGTAACATTGATGTTCCGTGGTCGTGAAATCACGCATCCCGAACTGGGCTGGAAGATTTTACAGCGGATGGCGGAGACACTGAGTGAAGTCGCCACGCTGGAGAGACAGCCGGTCATGGAGGGGAGACGGATGGATATCATCATGGCGCCCGCCGGTTCCAAGCCCAAAGTAAAAGTTGAAGTAAAGGAAACCCAGAATGCCAAAACTAAAGACTCATAAAGGTGCCAAGAGCCGCTTTCACATTACGGGCAGCGGCAAGATTATGCGGATGAAAGGGCCAAAGAGCCACCTGCGTACCCATAAAGCCAAGCGCGTGCGGGGTCAACTCGACGAGATGATTGAATTGAGTCCGCGTGACCGCAAGCGTATATCGAGGCTGATACCTTATGGTATCAAGTAGGACAGGAGAGACAGTTACATGCCTAGAGTCAAAAGAGGTGTGACCTCACACCACAGACATAAGAAAATATTAGCCCTGACCAGGGGGCACCGGGGTACCAAGCACCGGCTTATCAGGCGGGCTACCGAGTCCATGATACACTCGTTGAGCTATGCCTATTTTCACCGGCGCGAGCGTAAAGGCGACATGAGACGACTCTGGATTCTGCGCGTTAACGCCGCCTGCCGTGCCCGGGGAATCAAATACAGTCAGTTCATGGACGGGCTGAAAAAGGCCGGCATTGAAGTAAACCGTAAAGTACTGGCCGATATGGCCGTCAGGGAACCTGAAAGCTTTAGCAGCCTAGTCACTCTCGCTGGAGGGAAAGACCAGAACTAAAAACTCCCGGTTTAAAGAGTCAACTCAATTTAGTTCCCCTTCCTCTCACCAGCGGAAGGGGAAACTTTTTAACAGGCACCAAGATGCTGGAAAAAATAGAGGAAATTAAAACAGAAGCCCTTAAGCAGATTGATGGTATCGACAACGTCAAAGACCTGGAATCTTGGCGCGTTCACTACCTGGGGAAAAAAAGCCCGCTTACCCAGATTCTACGCGGCCTAGCGACGCTTTCCATGGAGGAAAGAAAAGCCGTCGGCGCGGCCGCCAACCAGTTAAAAACACTGCTGGAGAACAGCGCCGTCCAGAAAGGGCAATCACTCCGTGACGCTCAACTGAAATCGGAAGCAGTTAAAGAGTCCATCGATATCAGCCTGCCGGGTCGTCCTTACCCTGCCGGGCGCCGGCACCCCATTACCCAGACAATCGACGAGATATGCGAAATATTTGTCTCCATGGGATTCCAGGTCCTGGGAGGCCCGGACGTAGAATGGGACTACTATAACTTCGAAGCCCTGAACATGCCCGCCGAGCATCCGGCGCGTGACAATATGTCATCCTTCTGGATTGATGCTCCGACCGGGCACAAGGGAAAGCAACTGCTGCGCACCCACACGACAGCCATCACCGCCCGCACCCTGGAGAGCTTTAAGCCGCCGATTAGAGCCGTCGAGGTTGGCAAGTGCTACCGCTACGAGGCGACCGATGCCACCCATCTTAATATTTTCCATCATATCGACGGCATCGCCGTGGATAAAGGCATTACCATGGCCGACCTTAAAGGGACGCTCTATGAGTTCGCCCGTCGCTACTTCGGCGAGGATAGAAAGGTACGCTTCCGCGTCGATTACTTCCCCTTCGTTGAGCCCGGCGTGGAAATGGCTATCGAATGTATCGTCTGTAAGGGCGCAGGGTGCCGGGTCTGCAAGAACAGCGGATGGCTGGAAATACTGGGGGCAGGCATGACTCACCCCGAGGTTCTCCGGCGCGGCGATATCGACGCGAAGATGTACGGGAGCTTTGCCTTTGGAATGGGTATCGAACGGCTGCCCATGCTGCGTTACGGGATTGAAGATATGCGCCTTTTCTACAGCAACGACCTCAGGTTTCTAAGGCAGTTTTAGGAGATACAAAGTTGTTAATTAATATGACTGTCATTGCGAGGAGCCCCAACTTGTCGGGGCGATGTGGCAATCTCCATCATTGCCTTGATTATAGTTGGGGATTGCTTCGCCTCCGCCTAAGGCGGATGGTCTCGCAATGACAATAGAAAACAAGTCAGGAAAATAAAATGAAAGTACCGCTAAACTGGTTGAAGGACTATGTAGACGTTACGCTGCCGCCGCCGGAACTGGCTCAAAAGCTAACGCTGGCCGGATTCGAGGTGGCAGAAATCATTACCACCGGCGGCAGTTGGGATAACGTCATCATCGGGCAGATAACGGCGGTCAATCCCCACCCCAACGCCGACCGACTCCGCCTGACTACGGTTAATCTGGGAACGGAGCAGGAGACCGCCGTCTGCGGCGCACCGAATTTAAACGTCGGCGATAAAATTGCCTTTGCCCGCCTCGGCGCCCGCCTGATAAACCCCTATAACGGCCAGTCCGAAGAACTGAAACCCGCCAAGATACGCGGCATCGTTTCCCGCGGCATGGTCTGCTCCGAAAAGGAGCTCGGCATCTCAGACAGCCACGAGGGCATCATGGTCTTATCGGCGGAGGCTAAGGTGGGTACACCACTGGCAGAATACCTGGGCGATACCGTCCTTGACATCGATATCACCGCCAACCGGCCCGACTGCCTCTCGGTGGTGGGCATTGCCCGCGAAGTGGCTGCCCTGAGCGACCAGAAGATGCATATCCCGGAAATAAGCTATAAAGAAACCGACAACCCGATAGATAAACAGATATCGGTAGAAATCGCTGATACCGACCTTTGTCCCCGGTATTGCGCCAGCCTTATTACCGGCGTCAAAATTACGGAATCTCCGGCCTGGATGCAGGAGCGACTGGTGGCCTGCGGCCAGCGACCGATAAACAACATCGTCGATATCACCAACTATGTCATGCTGGAGTACGGGCAGCCCCTGCATTCCTTCGACTACGATAGAATCAAGAGCAAGAAAATCATCGTGCGCCGGGCTAAAGAGGGCGAAGACTTCTTCACCCTCGACGGCACGGAACGCAAGCTCACCCACGATATGCTGGTTATCGGCGACGGGGATAGAACCGTAGCGATAGCCGGAGTCATGGGCGGCCTTAACAGCGAGGTTACCGAAAGCACCACGTCCATCCTTCTGGAGGCCGCCAGCTTCAAAGCGGCCAGCATTCACTATACGAGCCGCCACCTCGACCTGACGAGCGAAGCCTCGATGCGGTTCGAGCGCGGCATCAGCGCCGGCCTTACCATACCCGCCCTGAAGCACGCCACGCAACTTATTGCCGAGTTGGGCGGCGGGAAGGTCGCCAGGGGCATTATCGATGTTTATCCCGGTAAAAAAGAACTTCGCCCCATCCTGCTTACTCCCGAGGAAGTAAAGCGCGTCCTGGGCATCGGGTACAACCTTGACCAGATAGTAAATAGCCTGACCTCGCTTGGCTTCGAATGTAAGGCGGACGGCTCGAAGATAATGGTGACCGCTCCCTACTGGCGCAGCGATATCAGGCTGGATGTCGACCTCATCGAAGAGGTTGCCCGTGTCATCGGCTACGACAAGATACCAACCACATTACTCGGCGAGCCGATACCCCGGCAGAATCCGGAGCCTATCCTCAGCCTCAAGAAGAAAATAAGAGAGAGTCTGGTTGGCTACGGCTTTTATGAGATAATGAATTATACGCTGACCAGTCTACAACTGCTGAGTAATGCCGCGGCTGAACCCCACCCCCCGGAACCCATGCCTCTCCGCGTCTCCAATCCGATGACCGCCGACCAGGAATACCTGCGTCCCAGTCTCCGCGCCAACCTGCTGGCAACCCTCGCGTCCAATCGACGGCATGAAGACGGCGGCATCAAGCTATTCGAGATGGGCAAGATATATCTGCCCCGAAAAAACGACCTTCCTGAAGAGCCCGAGATGCTATGCGGCATCATGAGCGGCCAAAGGGTCGAGAGGTCGTGGCTGGGGGGCGACGGCTCGTTCGATTTTTACGATGTCAAGGGGGTGGCGGAAGGGCTGTTTAACCATCTGGGCCTGGCCGTTGACTTCGAAAAAAGCAGTGACGATGGCCTGCACCCCGTCAGACAGGCCGCCATAGTCCTTCAGGAGAAGGATGGCCTGAAGTTCAAGATAGGTGTTTTCGGCGAAGTACACCCGAAGGTGGCGGATGCCTTCGAGGTTGCCGGGACGGTCGGACTATTTGAAATCAACGTGACGGCGCTGCTGCCTTTCGCCGTCAGCCATAAAATGTTCCAGCCGATACCACGTTTCCCCAGCACCGTCAGGGACCTGGCGCTGGTAGTCGATGCGGGCATAACAAATCAGAAAATACTGGATATAATCAAGAGCTTTTCACTGATAAGTGAGGCCGTACTCTTCGATGTCTACTCCGGAAAACAGGTAGCCGCAGATAAAAAGTCGCTGGCCTACCGCCTTGTTTACCAGTCGCCCACCCATACCCTGACCGACGAAGAAGTAAACAAGGTTCAGGAGCAAATCCTGGCCCGGCTGATGAAAGAGCTCGGGGCGACACTGCGGGCATGACATCACCATAATCTCACCCAATTTTAACCTCAACTCATTTTACCTCACCCCCTTAATTTACCTCACCCCCTTAATCCCTTCAGGGAGAACCTTCAGGGTGAACCCCCTCTCCAAACAGTAAGAAGATTGAGAATAATAGATTAGAATGTTTGGAGAGGGGGATATTATTTGAGAGGTGGCTTCGCCCCCTCTTAATGCGTGAGCACAATACACCTATACGTTTTAGCCTCAAAATTAGCGATGGTTTGGTAAAATAGAGGGTAGGAATAGATACTTCATCACCGGAAAGGTCTCGGCACTTGCGGACGGGGAAATGGGGGAGAGAGCCTGTCTCAAAATGTGGAACACGGTCTAATATGCAAAACTCCAAGCGGATGGCATTACAGGATTTAGGCCGAAGTGTCGGTTTATTTGGACGTTGGTTGCCAGGCTATCCGCGATTTCTATACTGACTCTGGTACTTCGTCTCCCTAACTTAGCCCAAACGCGCCACAGAGTTCGCAAGTTAAATGCCGTTGCCAGTAAGTTAAACTCCGCTCTGACGTTGGTCAGACCACGCAGCAGGAATCTCCTGGTATTCATCTGGTCTTTGAGGATTCCGAAGG
>JBGPRB010000045.1:0-14463 GCA_041489355.1 Dehalococcoidia bacterium | reverse complement strand
CAGCTTTTTCCCCAGTGCCGGGTCCCGGTATTCATTAACGTATTTCAAATAAATGCCTTTATTTTTCTCCTCTCCCCCATGTGGGAGAGGATTAAGGTGAGGGGGACATCTTGAATTTTACCCTCACCCTTCCCTCTCCCATCGAGTGAGAGGGGTTTCAGCTTGCTTCGCTCATTTCCCGCAACAGCTTTAGCGTCTCCTCGGCCTCTTCTGGGTCGATAACGCTGATGGCGTAGCCGGTATGTAGCAGCACGTAGTCGCCTACCTTTGCCTCGGGTGTAAGCTGGAGGCTGGCGTCACGGGTTACGCCTTCGATATCCACCTCGGCCTGCTGCCCGTTTATCGATTTTATCAATGCCGGTATGGCTAAACACATGGTTTTTTACCTCTTAGTTGCTGATTTTCTTGTTTTTCTTTTAATTTCCCGCCCGATTTTAAAAGCGTCGGCAAAAGCCTCGCCGATGGCATAATATTTACCGGGCCCGAAGGTAAACGGCTTTACTTTATTGATATCTGGCTGCCCATTGGTAAGGCAGTCCTCAGAGAGATGGGTCTCCACCACTTTACCGACGACCAGCATATGACTGCCCAGGTTAAGGATATGTGATACCTCGCATTCCAGGTTGATGGGGCACTGCTCGATAAGCGGGGCGTTGGCTGTTTTGCCGTAAAATACCTTGAACTTGCAGTCTTTAACTTTGTTGGTGTCTGCGCCGGAGACAAGCCCGCAGTAGTCGGTCTCTTTGACCAGGTCAACCGAGGGTATATTTACCGAAAAAGTCCGGTTCTGGTAAATGCCTTTCAGACTGTAACGGTGAGGTTGCAGGCCGATGGTAATTGATGGTGGGTTACCGGCAGCCACTCCTGTCCAGGCCACGGCGGCAAAATCCGGCTTCCCATCGACATTAGCTCCCACCAGGACGGTGGGGTGGGGCCATATCATTGGCTGCGGTCCCAGTTTCTTCTTGCTCATAATATTTTCTCCTGTTTTTACTTTTTCAGGTCCTTGCCGACATTGTATGCCTGGCCCAGTACCTTGCCGACGGCGTTGTAACGGGCGGTCGGCCCCCGGCTGTAAACAAAGGGTCTTATTTTCATAATATCCGGTTGCTTGTCCGTCAGGCAATCTTCGGAAACATGGGTCTGCACTATCTTGCCGACAACAAGCATGTGAGTGCCCAGGTTCAGCATGTGCAGAACCTCACATTCCAGGTTGACCGGGCATTGCTCGATGAGCGGGGCGGTATTTACCGTGCCGTAAAATATTTTAAAGCCACAGTCTTTTACTTTATCTGTCTGACTACCGGAAACCGTACCGCAGTAATCGGTCTCTTTAAGCAGGTCAATAGAGGGGACGTTGACCGAGAACGTCCTGTTCTGATAGATGCCCTTCAACGTATGTCTCTGGTGGCGTATGCCGACGGAAATCGTGGGGGGTTCGCCGCCGGTGATACCGCACCAGGCAAAAGGAGCAAAATTCGGTTTGCCGTCAAACGTAGTCCCCACCAGCGCGGTAGGGTTAGGAAAAAGCCAAGGCTGCGGTCCGAACTCTTTTTTAATCATGGTCTTAACTCCTCGCTGAAATTAGCGATAACCACCTGCCCCAGAGAAATGCCGCCGTCATTGCAGGGCACCTGACGGTGAGTATATACCTCAAAGCCGGCGGACTCAAGCAGAGGTAGGGTTTTTCTCAACAGAAGACGGTTCTGGAACACGCCGCCGCTCAGCGCCGCCTTCTTAATGCCGTTTTTGGCAAAAATTTTCTGGCAAACCTCTACTATTATTTGAGCTATAGTATTGTGGAACCGGGCGGCTATAATGGCTTTGGATGTATTGCTGTGTAAATTATTGATGATGGCAGTGAATAAATCATGAATTTTAATGACACTGACGCCATCATGCTCAATTATTGAGAATGGATAACGGCCGGTCTCACCGGCGGCATCATAAGCAAGCATTTCCAGGTCGATAGCTGCCTGGGCTTCGTATTCGATGATACCTCTCACGCCGCTAAGGGCGGACACGGCGTCGAAAAGTCGCCCGCAGCTGGAAGTCAGCGGCGTGTTTATCCTCTTTTCCACCTGGCTCCTGATAATTTCTATCTCTCCCTTCTCGACCTGCTTGAAAAGAGGAAGGTTCATATCTAAATTGATACCCAGCGAAAGCAGGTAGCCGATGGCGGTGCGGTAGGGCTTTTTTATGGCTATCGCACCCCCGGGAAGCGGTAGATTTTCTATAAATGCCTTTCGTTTAAATTCTTTATAGTCGGCTATCATAAACTCCCCGCCCCATATATTCCCGTCCGTGCCGTAGCCGGTGCCGTCGAAGGATACCCCGATGACCGGCCCCTCAATGCCATTGTCCGCCAGGCAGCTGGCTATGTGGGCATGGTGGTGCTGTACGGGAACGAGTTTTATCTTGTCTCTCTTAGCCAGCTCTTTAGCGTACTTGGTGGGCAGGTACTCCGGGTGCATGTCGTGGGCGATTATCTCCGGCTCTATTCTGAACAGCTTCTGATAAAGCGTTATGGTATTTACAAAATGTTCGAGAGTCTCCATGTTTTCCATGTCGCCGATATGCTGGCTGACGAAAGCGTGGTCGTCCCGCGTCAGGCAGAAGGTATTCTTTTCCTCGGCGCCGCAGCCCAGTATCTGCTTGCTTTTATAGGGGAGGTGGATGGGAAAAGGGGCATAGCCGCGGGCGCGCCTCACGAAGCGGGGCCTGCCTTCTTCCACCGTCATTACGCTGTCATCATAGCGGGCATAGATGTCCCGATTATTCACCAGGAAGTAGTCCGCAATGCCGCCAAGTCTCCTTACTGCCTCGTCATTATCTTTAGCGATGGGCTCCTCGCTGAGATTGCCGCTGGTCATGACCAGCGGGATACCGGTCTCCCGGAGCAGGAGGTGGTGCAGGGGAGTATACGGGAGCATCACGCCGAGGTATTTCAAGCCGGGCGCTGCGGCTTTCGATATCGTTGACCCGGTTTTCCACCTCGCCAGGACGATAGGGCTGCCGGGAGAGGTAAGCTGTCCGGCTTCTTCATCGTTCACTTCGCAGTGTCGTTTAGCTTCATCGAGAGAAGACACCATTATCGCCAGGGGCTTGGCGGGTCGGTTCTTGCGCTGGCGAAGACGGCTGATGGCGCCCCGACTGGTAGCGTCGCAGGCCAGGAGAAAGCCGCCCAGCCCTTTGATAGCGACGATTTTACCGTCTTTTAGTAATTGACTGGCCTTGCTGATGATATCCGGGCAGGTTATCGGATTGCCGCCGGCATCCAGCAGATCGAGCTGCGGTCCGCATTCGGGGCAGGCATTGGGTTGAGCGTGAAAGCGGCGGTTAAGGGGGTCGTCATATTCTCTCTGGCACTCCGGGCACATCTGGAAACTTTTCATGGTCGTATTGGGTCGGTCGTAGGGAATATCGGCTATTATCGTGAAGCGGGGGCCGCAGTTGGTGCAGTTGGTAAAGGGGTAGCGGAAGCGGCGGTCTCCAGGGTCGAATATTTCCCGGAGGCAGTCGGGACAGGTGGCGATATCCGGGGAAACAAGCTGGTATTTGCCTTCCTCGGCGATGCTGTGCCGGATTTCGAATTTATCATAGCCGGCTGGAGGTGCCGGTGTAACGGTAATATCTTCGATGTGAGACAGGGGTGGTGCCTGCTCGCGCAGTCCTTGGAGGAATCGCTCGATATCTCTGGTGTCCCCCTCCACCTCAATCCTGACGTCCTCCGAGGTGTTGCATACCCAGCCCCGCAGTTTGTGCCTGGTGGCCAGCTGATAGATAAAAGGTCTGAAGCCGACGCCCTGCACCACCCCCCGGACGCTGATGCGGGCCAGGCTGAGAGTAGGTGTTTTTGCCATGGTATTTACTTGTTTTTCTTACCTTTTAATGCGGATTCCAGCCAGGCGAACCAGGCCTCCAGCCCCGCCCCGGTCTTGCAGGAGACCGGGAAAATAATGACATCGGGGTTAAGGCCGGTGACAACTTTCTTGAACCCATTGATATTAAAATCGAGGTACGGCTCAAGGTCGGTTTTGTTCAGCAGCACCACATCGGTATCGGCGAACATGGCCGGGTATTTGTAGGGCTTATCGTCACCCTCGGGCAGGCTGGAAATCATGATACGCCTGTCTTCCCCCAGGGCAAAGGCGTTCGGGCAGATGAGGTTGCCGACGTTCTCTATAAAGAGCAAATCGATGTCACCAAGGGGCAGGTCGTTCAGGGCTTTCTCTATCATGTTGGCTTCTAGGTGACAGCCCCCGGCGGTATTTATTTGTACCACCGGTATACCAAGCTCGTTCACCTTTTCGGCATCGACGCTGGAGGCGACATCCCCCTCGATGACCGCTATCTTGGCTTTTTCTCTCATGTGTTTTATGGTGCTCAGTATAAGGCTGGTCTTGCCTGCTCCCGGCGCCGACATTATATTTATCGTCAGGATGCCGTATTTGTCCAGTCGTTTTTTATTAACTTTCGCTTTTTCCTCGTTAGCGCCGAGGATATCCTCGCCTACGGTGATTACTTTCACTGTCATCTATTCCACCTCGATACTCTCCATATAGCATTCCCGCCCGGTAACTATCTCCACACCCACATCGTGGCAATCGGGACAGGACCATTCATGGTTCGTGGGTGAGAAAATCTTTTCGCAGTTGCGGCAGCGCAGACTGACGGGTTTCATTTCGAAAGAAAGCGCGGCGCCGCTGGCGATGGTGTTTTTGCTGATGGCGTCGAAATAGAACTGCATGCAGTCCCCCACGACCCCGGATAGCTCCCCTATAACCAGATTAATGCGCGTAATTTTGCTGGCTTTGGCCTCACCCGCCTTTTCCAGGGCCAGGGACAACATGCTTTCCGTAATGCTGTATTCATGCATTTTTATTTCGCTTATCAGGTGCTGGTACTATAGGTCTGCTATTTTCATTATAGAGGAGTGCGGGGGAGGGGGCAAATTAATGGGTATCTAAAATTTACTTCCCCACCGTATTATGTTATAATTTTGCGTATATAAAAATTTAATAATATTAGGTGGGAGAGGAATACTTTGGACAAAGAACAAAGGACCGAGATTATCGGCAATTACCGGGCCAAGGAAGGCGATACCGGTTCGACGGAAGTGCAGGTAGCGTTGCTTACCGGGAGAATTACTCAGTTGACCACGCACATGGCGGCCAACCGTAAAGACTTTCATACCCAGCGGGGCCTGCTCAAGCTTGTCTCGCAGAGGCGAAGGCTTTTGGCTTATCTCAGCCGGGAAGATGTCGGGCGGTATAATCAATTAATCAAAAAGCTGGGGCTGCGTAAGTAAAGCCTTTGGGCTGGAGGGAGTATTTCATTGGAATCACAATCTGTTCGTTGCAACATTGGTGGTCGTGAACTTGTTATCGAGACCGGTAAGCTTGCCCAGCAGGCCGGCGCCGCGGTAACCGTTCGCTACGGCGATACCATAGTCCTGGTTACCGTTTGCTTTAATAAACAAGTGAGGGAGGGGATTGATTTTCTGCCCCTCACGATTGACTATGAGGAAAGGCTTTATGCCGCCGGGAAAATACCGGGGGGCTTTATCCGAAGGGAGGGGCGCCCCAGCGAGGCGGCTACCCTGGCCTGCCGGATGACCGATAGACCCATACGCCCGCTTTTACCCAAGAGCTGGCACAGTGACATCCAGATAATAACCACCGTGCTTTCCGCCGACCAGGAGAATGACCCGGATATTCTTTCGGTTATCGGTTCTTCGGCAGCTTTATCACTGTCCGAGATACCGTTTGACGGCCCTATAGGCACTGTTAATGTAGGTTACATCAACGGCGAACTGGTGTTGAATCCGAAAATGGCCCAGCACGAGGAAAGCCAGCTTGACCTTGTTGTCGTCAGTACCAGGGACAAGGTCATCATGGTGGAGGCGGGGGGCAAGGAGGTTTCTGAGGATATCGTTCTTCAAGGTGTAAAATTTGCCCACCAGGCCAATCAGGATATCATCCGGCTCCAGGAAGAGCTTCAACACCTTGCCGGCAAACCCAAATTGCCAGTGCCGGAAGGAAAAGAAAATCCCGAGGCCTTGACCGCCCTGCACAACACAGTTGACGAACAGCTGGAAAAGGTACTCCAGGAGACAGACAAAACCGCGCGCGAAAAAATGCTGGAGGAAATCGTTATCGAGCTTATCCAGCATGCCAGCGAAGGCGTCACGGAAAGCGATATCTCCGCCGCCGTCGATGTTAAAGTGAAGGAAGCGGTGCGGACAGACGTTCTGGAAAAAGGGCGGCGTATCAGCGGGCGCGGTCTTACCGAAATCCGTCCCATCACTTGTGAAGTGGGACTCCTGCCGCGCACCCACGGCTCCGGCATGTTCACGCGCGGCCAGACCCAGGTGCTCGCCATCACCACCCTTGGCTCCACCCGCAAGGAGCAGATGCTCGATGGCCTGGGGTTGGAGGAAAGCAAGCGTTTCATACACCATTATAATTTCCCCGGTTTCTCTACCGGTGAAGTCAGGCGTGTCGGCTCGCCGGGCCGCCGCGAAATAGGACACGGCGCCCTGGCCGAGCGTGCCCTGACGCCGGTCTTACCGGGTGTCGAGGATTTCCCCTATACTATCCGTCTGGTTTCGGAAGTCCTGAGTTCCAGTGGTAGTACCTCCATGGCCAGCGTTTGCGCCGGGAGTCTTTCGCTCATGGATGCCGGCATACCGGTCAAAAAAGCTGTGGCGGGCGTCGCTATGGGACTGATTACCGGCGAAAGCGGCAAATACGCCGTGCTGACCGATATCGAGGGCATTGAGGATTTTAACGGCGATATGGACTTTAAAATAGCCGGCACCAGGGACGGCATTACGGCTATTCAGATGGATACCAAGCTCAAGGGTATTACGTTGGAGATGGTGGAAAAAACGCTTTCCCAGGGAAGAGAAGCCCGTTTATTTATCCTGGGTAAAATGGATGATGCTATCAGCGCCAGCCGGGCCGAGGTCAGCCGTTACGCGCCGAGGATGACCAAGATAAAAATCGACCCGGCTAAAATCGGGGCGGTTATTGGCACCGGCGGCAAGACCATCAGGTCGATTATCGAACAGACCAAGACAACCATCGACGTTACTGACGACGGCACGGTAGTCATCGGTTCGTCGGATATGGAAGCCACGCAAAAAGCCATCTCTATTATCGAAAGCCTGACGCGTGAAGCGCAGATAGGCGATATCTTTACCGGTAAGGTAAGCCGTATCCTGGACTTCGGCGCTATGGTGGAAATCCTCCCCGGCAAAGAGGGGCTCGTGCACATCAGCGAGCTTGCCGACTATCGCGTGGGCAAGGTGGAGGACGAGGTGAAAATCGGCGATGAGGTTACCGTCAAGGTAATCAATATCGATAACCTGGGCAGGGTAAATCTTTCCCGTCGGGCTTTGTTCGAAAAAGAATCTCAAGGTTCCGAGGCTGCGGGTTCAGATGCACCATCTGCGGACTACCCGTTCAAAAAGGGTGGCTCCGGCAGTTCTTCGGGATTCAGGGGCAAGCCGCGCTATTCCAGCGGCGACCGTCCTCCAAGGCCCAACCGGGGTCCATCGCAGCCTCCCTTCAAACGCAACTAAACTTCTCCCAATCTTTTTGTGAGGTGCACTACTATGGCACTGATTAAGGTAGTAGTCCATGGAGCCGCTGGCAGGGTGGGGCAGGAGGTGGTAAAAGCCGTTTGCCAGGAGCCGGAAATGAAGCTGGTGGGAGCGGTAGACCTGAAGGTATCTGCGGATTTCCTGCCGTTGCCGGACGGCTCTGGCAGGGTGCCTTTTTCGGTAGATTTTAAATCTATACTCAACACCTGCAAACCCGATGTGGTGGTGGATTTTACCATAGCTAAAGCCTCTATGCCGGCCGTACGTGTAGCGGCGGGAAAAGGCGTTAACATGGTCATCGGGACTACCGGCTTCAGCACCGACGAGCTTGCTGAAATGGAACGGTTAGCCGTGTCTAAAAAAATCGGCATTGTAGCGGCGCCGAATTTCGCCCTGGGCGCCGTTCTCATGATTCACCTGGCTAAAATCGCCGGTAAATTTATTGACCACGCAGAGATTATTGAGCTTCACCACGACCGCAAGCTGGACGCTCCCTCGGGGACGTCCCTGTTGACCGCCCGTGCTATGGCTGAGGCCAGGGGCAAGCCTTTCCTGCCGCCGGCCGCTGGCGAACCCACTTCAAGTCGCGGGCAATCGGTGGAAGGTATCGAAATACATAGTATCCGTCTACCCGGCCTTATGGCGCACCAGGAGGTCATTTTCGGCACGCCGGGGCAGACCTTGAGCATCCGGCATGACACCATTAACCGGGAATGCTATATGCCTGGTGTCATGTTGGCCGTTAAGGCAGTCGTGAAGCAAAAGGGATTTATTTACGGCCTGGATAAACTGCTTGGTTTGTGAGAGAAAAAGTGAAGGACTATCATGTAGCCATTGTCGGGGCTACTGGACTGGTAGGACAGGAATTTATCAGGACCCTGCTGCAGAGAAACTTCCCTGTGGCTTCCCTTCGCCTTCTGGCCTCCGACCGCTCGGCGGGTAGAAAGGTGCCGGTCGGCAATCACGAAATCAGGGTCGAAGAGACCTCCAATGATTCTTTCGATGGGGTAGACATCGCCCTGTTTTCCGCCGGCGCTGACCAGAGTCGGCATTTCTCGCCGATAGCGGCTATGGCTGGTGCCGTGGTCATTGATAACAGCGCCGCTTTCCGCATGGACAATGCGGTGCCGCTGGTAGTGCCCGAGGTTAATGTTGATGATATCAGGTGGCATAAGGGCATTATCGCCAATCCCAACTGCTCCACAATTCAGATGGTCGTAGCCCTGTACCCTCTGCATAAGGTCAATCCCATTAGGCGTATTGTTGTTGCCACCTATCAATCGGTATCGGGCACCGGTGCCGCCGCCGTCGATGAACTGAGAACACAGGTCAAACAGGTGCTGGAAGGAGAGGTCACCGTTCCGCATGTTTACCCTCACCAGATAGCCTTTAATGTGCTGCCGGAGATTGACGTTTTTCTTGACAACGGCTACACCAGGGAAGAATGGAAAATGCTGGAGGAAACCAGGAAGATAATGCATGACGATAGTATCGTCGTATCCGCTACCTGTGTGCGCGTGCCGGTGCTGGTGGGTCACGGCGAAGCCGTCAATGTAGAGTTCGCTCTGCCGATGGCGGTGGATGAAGCGCAGCGGATTATTTCGCGGGCTCCCGGGGTGAAGGTGCTCGATGATACGTCCATCAGCCTTTATCCGCAGCCGTGGGCAGCCGCCGGCTCCGATGAAGTCTTCGTCGGGCGTATCAGGAGGGATGAGTCGCATCCCAACGGCCTAGCTATGTGGATTGTCGCCGATAATTTACGCAAGGGGGCGGCCCTCAACGCCGTCCAGATTGCTGAAGAAATGATAAAAAGAGACTGGGTAAAACCGGAAGGAGACTAATCTGTGAAGAAGCTGGGGAGACTATTGACGGCTATGGTTACTCCGTTCAAGGAAAACGGAGAAGTCGATTATGAGCAGGCCAGGAAACTGGCGTTAGCCCTGCTCGACTCCGGGAGCGAAGGCCTGGTGGTGGCGGCGACCACCGGAGAAGCGCCGACGCTTTCCTGGGAGGAAGAGCTGAACCTGTTTAAAGAGGTTAAATCGGTTGTGGGCAACCGGGGCACTATTGTCGCCTATACCGGCAGCAACAGCACCGCCGAGGCTGTGGAAAACACTGAAAAAGCGGAAAAAATCGGGGTGGATGCCTGCCTTTCGGTCGTCCCTTATTATAACAAGCCCAATCAGGAAGGTATCTACCAGCATTTCAAAGCCGTCGCCGAAAGCACCAGCCTGCCCGTTATCATGTATAACATACCTTCACGCGTTGTGATTAATATGGAGCCGGAGACTATCGCCAGGCTGAGTAAGATAGATAACATCATCGGTGTGAAGGAAGCCAGTGGCAATATGGAACACGTAGCCAAGACGATTAACAATTCCAGGGAAGGCTTCCTCATCTGGAGCGGTAATGATAACGATACCTTCCTTATCATGGCCCTGGGCGGCTATGGTGTCATCGGCGTGACCACGCACCTCGTCGGTAAACAGTATAAGAAGATGGTGGACCTAATTCTCAGCGGTAAGGTAGCTGAGGCGGCGGCTATTCATCGTAATCTGGTACCTCTGGTAAACGCCATGTTTTCCGTGCCGAGTCCGGCGCCGATAAAATACGCCCTCAACTCCCTTGGCTTCAAGGTGGGCAAGCCGCGCCTGCCACTTGTCGAGGTTGATAAAACGGCGGCAGCTAAAATTGATGATGTTCTAAAGAATTATAAGATGGACCTTAAGGTATAAGGTAACTCACAGGATAACATGTTTATTTTACTGATAAGCGGGGCGTTAAAGGGGGGACTAATACCCCCTCTTCTTTTATTCGACTCTCCCTTGACGGGAGAGGGAAGGGTGAGGGTGAAATATTAGAGACCCTCTCACTCAAACTCTTCTCCAATGAGGGAGAGAGGAAAAACCTTAGGAATGAAGCTTAAACTGGGAAAGGCTAAAGATACAGTCTGAACCCGTGTGCCGACGCCTCGAATCCCAGCGATTTATAAAACTTATGTGCCAGTTTACGCCTTTTATCGCTGGTTAGCATAATCTTGTAGCAGCCGGCTTCTTTAGAACGTGCTATCACGTATTCCATGAGCAGATTACCGATGCCCCGGCGGCGCCACTTCTCATCCACGACGACGTATTCCACCACGGCAAAGGGCGAGGTGCCGTGAGCCATCCCCGGCAGGATGACCAGCACCGTAGTGCCGATAATCACGCCGTCTTCCTCGGCTACCAGCAGGCTGTAGCCCGGTGTGGCGGATATTTCGGCAAAGACCCGCTGGCAGTGTTCCAGGGATGGTCCGGACGCTCCGGCTGGCGGCGGGTTGAAAGCCAGCTGGCGGTATAGCTCCAGGATGCGGGGAATATCCTTCTCTGTCGCTGTTCTAATAATAGCCATTTCTTATCATATCCAGTAAAAATCATCAGCAAGCTGTCATTGCGAGTCCCGATGAAATCGGGGCGAAGCAATCCGTAATGCTACTTTGTATATTACTGACGGATTGCTTCGCTACGCTCGCAATGACACTAGTGACCTGTATCTCAATGGTTGATAGACAACATCAAGTTAAAAAATCGACTTCCTGACGATGGTCTGGTCTCTTCTCTTGCCCACGGAAATCAGGCTGGACGGGCAGCCGATTATCTCTTCCAGCCTTTTCACATAGCGTTGCGCATTAGCCGGCAGGTCTTTAAACTTACGCACATCCTCTATCGATTTCTCCCACCCCGGCAGCTCTTCGTAGACAGGCTGGCACTTTTCTAAAACCGCCACATTAGACGGAAAGTAATCGATGGTCTTTCCGTCCAGCCTGTAGCTGACGCATATCTTCAACTGTGGTAACACATCCAGAATATCGAGGCGTGTGATTGCCAGCGACTGAAAGCCGTTCAAACGTGCGCTGAGCCGGGCGGCCACCGTATCGAACCACCCGCAGCGGCGGGGTCGTCCGCTCACGGTACCGTATTCGTGGCCCCGCTCTCGTATGGTTTCACCGATTTCGTCATTCAGTTCCGTCGGCATTGGCCCGGCGCCCACTCTGGTCTGAAATGCCTTGAACACGCCCACGACATGGGTAATCCGGTTGGGGCTTATCCCTGACCCCAGGCAGGCTCCGGCCGCCAGCGGCGAGGAAGATGTCGTGAAGGGATATGTGCCATAATCCGGGTCGAGCAGGACGCCCTGCGCGCCTTCAAGAAGTACCGGCTCATTTCTGTCTATCGCCGCGGCCAGTATCGTAGTTGTATCGCAGATATAGGGAGCCCATCGGTCGGCATACTGGCAGTACTGGTTGTAAATATCGTCAAATGACAGGGGTTCTTTTCCGTATACGCCGGTCAATATTCTATTTTTATACTCGAGCGCTGTTGCCAGTCTATCCCGTAATACTTCCTTATCTAAAAGGTCGCCGGCTCTGATGCCTGTCCTGGCTACTTTATCGGCAAAGGCTGGCCCGATACCCTTGCGCGTGGTACCGATAGCTTTAACCCCGAGCGCTTCCTCCTCTAAACCTTCGAGAAGAATATGGTAGGGCATAATCAGGTGGGCGCGGTCGCTGATGAGAAGCCTCGATGTATCGATACCGCGTGAGTTCAGTTCCTCTATCTCGCTGATTAACACGCCGGGATTGACCACCACGCCGTTGCCGATAATGGACGTAACGCCGGGATAAAAGATACCCGAAGGCGTGAGCCGAAGCTTGAATTCCCCATGGGGATTGACGACCGTATGGCCGGCATTATCGCCGCCGGAGAAACGTACCACATACCTGGCTTTCTCCGCCAGCATGTCAACGATTTTACCTTTACCCTCATCTCCCCACTGGGCTCCGATTACAGCTGCAACCGGCATTTTCACCTCCTCGGGCAAAAACCCATACATTCTACCATCAAAGACGCAGATTGTCTATTTCATTTACTATCGGTTTACAGGAATTATGCCTGGGCCACTACTCTTTTGTCTGTCGCCAGGCGTAGACCAGCCTCTCGACGACCGTATAGAAGCTTAATATACTTATTAAGCCCAGAGCGGCTATAAGGACATGGTCGAACTGGCTCAGCAGCAGCCCCAGTGCCAGGATAATGACCCTCTCCGGCCGCGTAAACAGTCCGGCTTTACATTCGATGCCCAGCCCTTCCATCCTGGCGCGGATATAGCTCACCATGAGTGAGCCGAGTAGAGCAATTCCGACGAGTAAACTACTGGCGAACTGCTGTTCCCGCACGAATACCGCCAGCAGACTCAATAGCACCACGGCTTCAGAAAGGCGGTCGAGTGTGGAATCGAGAATCGCGCCGAACCGGGTTATCCGTTCGGTAACGCGTGCCAGCGCGCCATCGAGCATATCGAAAAAACCGGCTACCAGCACGACAACCCCGGCCGCCAGAAGATGCCCGGTAACTATGAGCGCCCCGGCGATTATAGTTAGGCAAAATCCGAGCCAGGTTACGGTGTTTGGCGTAAGTGGCGTCCTGGAAAGGAGTCTGACAATCGGTTGCGTGAAGTAGTCTGCGATGACTTTACGGGTTGTCGCTAGTTTTGCCATTGCTCAGTGCTTTCCTGAATCAGCACTAACCTGTGCGGTTTTGGTTTCCGGGATTGCCCCTGGCTGCTTTATCCTGTTCAGTGTTTCAGTGTAGAAATCAAGCACTCTTTTGGCCAGGATTGACCAATCATATTGCTCCGCCTTTGGTTTTCCCCTGGCGCCCATATCCTCCCGGAGCTTTTCGTCTTTGATGAGCCTGATAATTGCTTCGGCCAGTTTGTTCTCGTCTCTGGGTGGTACGGCGATTCCCTCGACACCATCGGTCAGGACGCTGGTGAAGCCGTCGATGGCCGAGGCTATAATCGGCTTGGTGGTGGCCATCGCCTCAAGTAGGACGACGCCGAAACTTTCCCATCCCGTATTCGGGAAACAAACGATATCGGCGGTTTTATAATATCGCGGCAGGTCGTTGTAAGCGGCGTAGCCGGTAAAAACGACATCGCTCAGCCCGCTCCGGGCGATCCGTTTCTCATACTTATTACGCAATCGGATACCCGGCCCAACGGCGATAAGGCGGCAGTCAGGGACTTCCTGCTTGACCAGTCGATAAGCCTTCCACAGGTAATCAAAGCCTTTCCTTTTTTCCATGCGCCCGACGAAAAGGATATTGATTTTACCGTCCATGAAAGTTTCGAATGGCGCGACGTGGTTGTTGAAATGATGCGTGTCTATACCATTAGGAATGATGGTATATTCGGCGGGAAAGTAGGTATTAACATAGCGCATCGCCACCGGAGACACGGCGATACGGCCATCGAGCTTGCGGAACCATCGGTCGAGGTACCACTTCATAATTGGTGAGAACATGGTGTACCAGGGCTTGCCGCCGGAGGCATGGAAGGTGCCTACCGTCGGCGTGCGTTTTAATCTCAGGACGGTGGTGCAGAGAGTCGGCATCAAAGGCTCGTGGAGGTGGCATATATCGAATTTTTCACGCTCGAAGACCTCTTTTATCTGGGACTCCAGCCGCACAGACGCGGTAACGCGGGCTACAGAGCCGCTGACCGGGATAGGACGGGGTGTGCCGATACGTATAAAACGGTCGCCCAGGGTGTAAACGGCTTTTGAGGCTGGGGCGATAATTTTAACGTCATGGCCCAGGCGGGTGAACTGCTGCTCCAGGCAGGAGATATGACTGACGACCCCTCCCGGATAAGCGAAGTCATAAGGTGATACCAGCGCTATCTTCATGGCTAGCTATTTGGCCGCCCTCCGTTTTTTGGGCTGTTTGACCTTCTCGGAAGGTTGGGCATTGGCGGCGATAAATTCCTCCACCTTGCGGCGCGCCTCCTCATCGGAGTATTGAATCGGGGGCGTT
>JBGPRB010000044.1:0-14756 GCA_041489355.1 Dehalococcoidia bacterium | reverse complement strand
TACACCCCGGCACGATAAGACGATGGTCCCAGCAGGGGAAAATAAGGACCTATCGCAGCGGGCCGCGTGGTGACCGGAGATTCCGCCGGGAAGACGTGGCGGTTGCCTACCTTGATAGAGGTATTCAGAAATATCTAAACATTAATCGGCCTGGTCTAACGTAATCATATCTCCGGCCGACCCCCTTCATTTTATTTATTCCCATCAATCAGTCAATACTGTTCCGTATTTGTCAGATATGCCCATTTTAACACTTACGGGCGTATCAATAGTAATATTGTGATTCTATTGTGATTGAATTCTATCTGTATGTTATATTTTTAATATTGTCTGATGACCGATAATATGCTAATATGATACTTATGGCACATAAGGACGTTAACAGAGTTGACCTTGAAGAGAAAAACGATGAGCTTATAAAAAGCCTGCCACGCTCCAGCAAGCGGCTGTCGGTCGTCAATGGAGAGCGTAAGACAGGTAATCGGATAAAACACAACGATATCGGGAAAATAGCCCATGATTTTCGTGCTTCATTGAATATTATTATCGGCTATGCCGCATTGATGCAGGATGAAGTGCCGGGGAAAATTAACGAAGAACAGCGGCGCAGCTTAGCCGACATACTGAAATACAGTAAACGTATGCTCGACCTGATAAATGATATTGAAAAACAATCTTGAATTGAGTCGGATAAACAGCAGTAAAGTCAGACATCGCCTATATCTGTCAAAATCGGTTAACTGCCGCAGCCGGCAAAGAATTTCGTAAAATTATTGAGAAAAGATGCGCATTTGCATCTTGAGGAATATCCGTGGCCAAGAAAATACTTGTCGTTGATGACGAGGCTGTCCAGCTCAGACTGGCTGACCAGGTCCTTACCAGCAACGGGTATGAAGTGCTTAAAGCCAGCAGCGGGCAGGAAGCCGTACGCATCGTTTATGAACGTAAGCCTGACATTGTCCTTCTTGATGTCATGATGCCGGAAATCGATGGCTGGCAGACATGCCGCTTGATTCGTGAAGTCAGTGATATGCCCATTATCATGTTCACCGGTAAGCGTAACTCCGAGGACGATATTGTACGTGGTCTTGAATGTGGTGCTGATGAATATCTATCCAAACCGGTGGGGAACAGGGAGCTGCTGGCCAGGGTAAAGGCGGTTTTACGGCGTGCCGAGAAACCTTCTTCTAAGAATGAAAGGAAGAAGGTTATCTTTACCAATGATTATCTCACTATTGATGTGGCGGAGAGGAAAGTTATCGTAAATGGCGAGAGGTTGAAGCTTACGCCGCGGGAATTCCGTCTTCTGGCATTGCTCGTGGAAAATGCCGGCCGCATCCTGTCTCACCAGCAGGTACTGGAGAGTGTCTGGGGCTGGGAATATATCGACGACGTAGATTACGTGCGTATTTATGTTTCACATTTGCGCCAGAAGATAGAACCGGACCCATCCCAGCCCAGATACATTTTAACCGAACCCGGCGTCGGCTATTATTTCTGTAGCCTGAGCTAGCAGTGCGATTCTCGGAATCCGCAGAGCGTATATCTTTTCCTTCAATCCCGGTGCTGAGGTTGTTTTATCATGGCTTGCTGTCATTCCAGCCTTCCTACAATTGTCATTCCAGTCCTTCAACCGAAGGAGAATCCAGTGTTCCCATTCTGTCATTCTGACCCCGATGCAATCGGGGGAAGAATCTCGGGGAGGTGTGGTGGCCTGTATCCCGATGCAATCGGTATGACATTATTTAATAATCTCGTTGCTTCATTTTGCCGTATGTTCCGTAAGCTGGTATAATCCTAGAAGTAATTAAACAGGATACCAGCAGGATATACGGGCAGATATGGCGGTTCAGGTAGATTCTTTAAAGTCGGTGCCTTATTTCTCCGGATTGAGCGAGTCTGTTCTTTCCTCTATAAGTAAACATGTCTTCGAAAAAAGGGTGGAGAGGGGTGAGATACTGATTTTCGAAGGGGAACCGGCTGAGGTATTGTACTTTGTCGTCGCCGGCGTGGTTAAAGTCTTCAAGACATCGGCCGATGGCAAGGAACAGATTTTCCGCATCATACGCCCGGGTGAATCGTTCAACGATGTCCCCGTTCTGAGCGGCGGCGTGAATCTGGTCAGCGCTGGGGCTATGGGGGCGGTGGTTCTCAACGGGATAAAGAAGAAGGACCTGGAAAACGTTATCAAGGAGTACCCGCAGGTATCCCTGAACGTAATTCAGGTACTATCGCGCCGGGTGCAGGAACTGGTAGCGCTGGTTGAGGATTTCTCCTTCCGGCATGTCACCGGCCGGGTTGCCAAGATACTGCTTGAATATGCCGGCGATGGAGTCGGTGAAAGGCCGCGCCTTACTCAGCAGGAGATGGCGGCGATGATAGGCACCGCCCGCGAGATGGTGGGGAGGTCTCTTAAGAATCTGGAGGGGGAAGGTGCTATCAGAATGGAGCGTAACCGCATTATCATTGCCAGCCAGAAAGCCCTCAGGGAAATAGCGGGTATAATCTGATGAGAGAAATGTCGCAGACAACATACAGCTTTCGATTTTATAATAAAATGTGTGTGGAGACGGAAATATGAGAGAGATGCCGTTAATAGATAGGGATAAGTGCCAGGGCTGCGGTTTATGCGTCAGCGTATGTGCCTGTGGCGCTCTCGTGATTGTAGATAATACTGTCAGGGCTGTCGACGTGGACGAATGCCGCTGGTGTACTCTCTGTGAGCTTGTCTGTCCCAACGCGGCTATCTCCTGTCCTTTCGAGATAATCATTGAAGACGACCGGGCTTGAGCACGGCTAGCGCTGCTGCCGGTTCCATCGGGTTCCGCGCTATTATTTTCTCTTCATAATTTATTCATAATTATTCCGTATTATTATTTATTATGGGATAAAAGTCGCATACAAAAAGAGCCTTCTGAAATAGAATTATCATGAATGGCAGATAGGGGGTGTGTGATGAAACAGAGAGTTAAAGAAAGGATTCAGGAAAACACAGAGAAAGAACAGTGTCACCATTTCTGGGTAATCGAGGACGCCAATGGACCTAAGAGTGGTGGCGTGTGTAAATATTGCGGTGAAAAGAGAGAATTCCTCAATGCGTTTCCGCCGTTCAATCCTTTAAAGAAGAACGGTAACCCGTTAAATTTGCCCAAATTACCCGAAGTGGAGATAGATAAGGATAGCAGTTCCTGAGCTTATGAGGTGATGATGGTTCGATGTCATTCCAGCGAAGGCTGGAATCCAGGTGAGGAGTGGTGGTCTGGAGCACGGCCTAAGTGGGGTGACATTATTATATAATCTCTAACTCATGAGGTGATAATGATGGATGTTAAGATATATACTACGCCGACCTGAGGGTACTGTTATCAAGCCAAGAGTTACCTTGGCCAGCTTGGGGTGAAATATACGGAATACGATGTTTCCCGCGATAGGGCGGCGGCGGAAGAAATGGTTAATTTGACCGGCCAGATGGGCGTGCCGGTGATTGTTATCGACGGCCAGGCGGTCATCGGCTTCGACCGGGCCAGAATTCAAGAGTTGGTAGCCGGCGGCAACGGCAATAAACCCCTGCGCTTCGGTCTGAAGATAGCCGACGCTGATAAGGTAGCCCAGAAGACGGGAGCGGGTCCGGTATTAGGCGCCATTATCGGGGAGGTATCACGGGGTTTTTTAGGGGAGAAAGCCGGGCTTAAAGAGGGGGATATTATCACCGCAATCAATGGCAGACGCATCAACGATGCTGCCGATATGGAACGAGTACTGGCGGGGCTTAAGCCTGGTAATATCGTGACTATCCTGTTTCTGCGTGGTAACGAGACAAGAAAGTCAGAGATAGTGATATAAGCTGAAAATTGCCCCCGGGTGGCGAAAGCCTGCTACGCTAACCTGAGCTGAATATTTTCCGGACTAACTCTTTCGACGTAGAGTCTTACCCCGTCTATCGTTATATCCTGCTGCTTTTTGGGGAAAAACAGGTTCCAGGCATATCCTTGATAGGCATTGGCTTTTTTCTGCACGATGGAGTATACGTCATCGGACGGCATTCCAGCGTAAATGGTATGGTCCTTGCCTGCCTTAAGGTGAAACTGCTGGCCGACAGCCAGCACCACCGATTTGCTTATCCCTATTGATGTATTCATTCTACCTCCTATGAATTATCATCTGAAATTATGAAATTCGCTTTGCTATATCTTAATTCCTCTTAATATCCCCGTCAATAGCTTCAATTAGGCATTTGTTGTAAGATATAAGTGTTATGGTTGATAAGGTAAAGCGGCTGGCAGTGCTGGGGTCGACCGGCTCCATAGGGCGGCAGACACTTGACGTCATACGCTCTCTACCGGAGCGCTTTCGCATCGTCGGACTGGCCGCGGGTAAGAACCTCGATTTGCTGGCGGAACAGGTCAGTGAATTCAAGCCGGATTTTGTCAACTATTCGTTAGTCGGCAGAGATGCGAAAGATACCCGGAATCGTTTAGGTGTCATGGGGTGTGTGTATCAATCGCTCGAGGAGATGGCGTGTAACCCTGACGTGGATACCGTGGTTATCGCGACGTCGGGAGTTTCCGGACTGGGAGCCACTCTGGCAGCGGTGAAGGCCGGTAAAAATATCGCTCTCGCCAATAAAGAGTCTCTGGTAGCTGCCGGGGAAATAATTACTGGTGAGGCCGGGCGAAGCGGAGCGTGGATTCTGCCCGTAGACAGCGAGCACAGCGCCATATGGCAGTGCCTCAACGGGGAGAAACAGACGGCGCGACGGATTATCCTGACGGCGTCCGGGGGGCCGTTCCGCGACTCTTCAAAGACGCAGATGGCCCGGATAACCGTCGAGCAGGCTCTCGACCACCCCTCATGGAAAATGGGAAGAAAGGTGACTATCGATTCGGCGACACTGATGAATAAAGGCCTTGAGGTTATCGAAGCTCACTGGCTCTTCGATATAAATGTGGAAGACGTTGTGGTGCTGATTCACCCTCAGAGTATTATTCATTCCATGGTGGAATTCGTTGACGGTTCGGTCAAAGCTCAGTTGAGCTATCCCGATATGCGTTTGCCAATCCAGTATGCTTTATCCTATCCCGACCGCTTCGCCAATCCCGACCTGCCGCGTCTTGATTGGAGTAATTTATCTCAACTTACCTTCCAGCAGCCCGATGTGGCCAGGTTTCCCTGTCTCCGCCTGGCTATCGAAGCGGGCAGGAAGGGCGGTACTTACCCGGCCGTACTCTGCGCTGCCGACGAAGTAGCTGTCGACCTTTTTCTGTCGCGGCGTATAGGATTTGTTGATATCGCGCGTCTTGTCGAGCAGGTGCTTGAACGGCACCGGCAGGTGTCTCGTCCCTCGGTTGAAGAGATAATGGCGGCCGATACCTGGGCGCGAGAGACGGTCCTCGGGCTTATCAGGGGAGATGATAAATGATTCTTACGATAGTGGCAGGCGTGGTTGTCCTGTCTGTGCTTGTTATCGTCCATGAACTGGGGCACTTCATCATGGCCAAGGCAACGGGGGTGTGGGTAGAGGAGTTCGGCGTCGGCTTCCCGCCCCGTCTTTACGGTAAAAAGTGGGGGGAAACGATATATTCCATCAACTGGATACCCTTCGGCGGCTTTAACAAGCTGCCCGGCGAAGTAGACCCCACCGTGCCGAAAGCCTTGGCGGCCCGGAGCCACGGCGTCAGGATGCTGGTCATCAGCGGCGGCATACTGATGAATTTATTACTGCCCTTCGTGCTTTTATCCGTGGCCTACATGGTTCCTCATAATATCGTCAATGGCCAGGTGGTGGTTCAGGAGGTTGCCCCCGGGTCGCCGGCGGAAATATCCGGTATCAAAGCCGGGGATACGATTATCAGCGTGGAAGGTAAACCGGTTAACAGTACTGGCGACCTTGCCCGCGATATTCAACTCGGACTGGGTACGGAAATTGCCATAGCCCTCAAACATGCCGATGCTACCACCGAGACCGTCAGGCTCGTGCCGCGCTGGCGGCCGCCGTCGGGGCAGGGGGCTATGGGTACGCTATCCCAGACCGTGAACCCGGAAATCGTCAGCGAAAGCCTGCCTTTCTGGCGGGCCATCCCTATCGGGTCGCGTGACTGCATTGAGACACTTATTCTGTATAAGAATGGTATTATTGGCATGATTATCGGCACCGTGCCTTTCGTGCCGGCCGGGCCGGTGGGCATCGTGCAGGTCGCTGGAGAGGTGGCCCATAGTGGGGTAAGCCCGGTGCTGGAGCTGACGGCATTCATCAGCATAGCGATAGCCATAACCCAGATAATACCGTTCCCGGCTCTTGACGGCGGCAGGATGATATTTATCGTTCTGGAGTGGCTGCGGCGCGGGAAACGCGTGTCCCCGCGGGTTGAAGGCATCGTGCACTCCGTCGGATTTATGATATTAATAGCTTTGATGATACTGATTACCTACCAGGATGTTATCCGATGGGCAACCGGGGGGAGCCTGGTGCCTTAGGGGAGTTCAAGAGGGGCGAAGCCCCTCTTATAAATTAATCCCCCTCCCTTTTCAAGGGATGGGGCAGGGGGTGGGTTAAATAATCTCAGGTTACGAAGTGAGTAATGATAAATCTTAGGAGAACAAGCAAGGCCATTAAAATCGGCAATGTCACCATCGGCGGGGGCACGCCCATCGTGGTGCAGTCGATGACCAAGACCGATACTCGCAATGTGAAAGCTACCATCAGGCAGATAAGGGAGCTTGAGGACTGTGGCTGCGAGCTGGTGCGTGTGGCCGTCCCCGATGCCGAAGCCGCCCGGGCTATAGTTGACATAAAGAAGGGAATTAAATTACCGCTGGTGGCGGATATTCACTTCGACTACCGCCTGGCTTTAATGGCGCTGGAGGCCGGCGCTGACGGACTCCGCCTTAACCCGGGCAATATCGACGAACCGGATAAAGTTAAAAAAGTGGCGCTGGCGGCGAAGGAGAGGGGAGTCCCCATCCGCATCGGGGTGAATGCCGGCAGTTTACCCGCCTTACGAGGTCATGGAGGGCCGGCGGGCGGGCCTGCCCGCCATAGTCACCGCGTGACGGCGGGCGGGCCGAAAACTGACAATCCCAAATTAAGCATCGCTGAAAGGATGGTCGAGGCTGCTTTAGAGCAGGTACGACTTCTGGAAAGCCTTGACTTCGACCTTATTAAAGTCTCACTGAAAGCCTTCGATGTCCCCACCACTATCGAAGCATACCGGAGTATCGCGGAGAAAATGCCTTATCCCCTGCACATCGGCATCACCGAGTCGGGCACGCCGCGGACAGGCGTTATCCGCAGCACGGTGGGCATCGGCACACTGCTCTGGCTGGGCATCGGCGATACTATCCGTGTTTCTCTGACCGCCCCTCCCCGCGAAGAGGTTATCGCCGCTTATGAAATATTAAAGAGCCTTAATTTAAGAGAACACGGCCCGGTTCTGGTAAGCTGCCCCACCTGTGGTCGCGCCGAATCGGACGTGGTAAAATTGGCCGAAGCGGTCGAGAAAAGGCTTCAAAAAATTGATAAACCGATAAAGGTGGCGGTAATGGGCTGCGTGGTCAACGGCCCCGGCGAGGCTAAAGACGCCGATGTCGGCATCGCTTGCGGCAAAGGCAAGGGCGTTATCTTTAAGAGGGGGGAAAAGGTGGCGGTGGTGGCAGAGAAAGACTTCCTCACCGCGTTGATGAAAGAGGTGGAGGGGGTATAGAGATGGGTTGGCAAAATATTGCTCTATGGATTGGTCTTTTCATTACTTTCGGGCTAGGTTTGGTTAACCTTCTATGGGGTCCAGCTATATTAGCACGAAGAGAGAAGGTAAAAATCAGCGTTCCTAGACCAAATTACGCAACCAACATGCATGATAGCGTACTCAGAGTATTCTGTGGTGTTTCATTCCGAAGGTTAGGCGGAGAAAAAGTACGCAACGTTGACCAAATTTGCTTAAAGCCAGATGCACAAATATACCAAGAGCTTAATAAATACTTCAACTTGCCTAAGGATGGAGTTATAAGAATCAGTGAGTTGTTAGAGCTACCGCAAGGTGAAATAGTGTCGTCTGGTCAGAGGCATGAACCTATACACCCAGAATATTCAGCGGTTGAGGAAACTAAAGGCAGTGAGAAATGGGAGAAAGCTAGCCAGTTAGCGTTAGAACTCGGCAAAAAGGCGTTTCACGTTTGCCTAATTTGGGAAGATGGTGGTAAAACCAAGTGGAAGAAAATAAAACGAGAAGTTCATGGGTGGGTTACACTATAGAGGTATGAGAGAAAGAGCAAAGCCTAAGGGCGTTCAAGAGGGGCGCCGCCCCTCTTCCCTATTGTCATTCCAGCGTAGGCTGGAATCTAGGAGTGGGGTAATACAGGGTAGATAAAGCCTAGTGTAGTCTAATATAGTAAAGGAAATTTTAATGAAGAAAAAATTATTACTAGCCCTTATCACATCCATATTTATACTCTCAATTACTCTGGTGGGGTGCCAGACAACGGGCATCACTCAAGTTCAGTACGACCAGCTTGCCGCCCAGCTAACGGATGCGCAGGCAAAGCTGTCCAAAGCGCAGAATGACCTCACTAAACTTCAATCAGAAAAAGCAGCCGTAGATGCAGAGCTGCAAAAAGCCCAGGCTAAAATTAACGAACTACAGGGGCAGGTCGGCGGACTCAAAGAGCAGGCCACCCTTACCGGGGCTACGCCCGCAGAAACGGCGGCGAAAATCGTAAAAAATTACATTGAAACGCATGTCTACAGCACTATCGATTATTTCATCTGCTCCGATATGGCTTCGGAAGTCTGGAATATGCTCAAAGCCCAGGGGATTAAGGCGGTCATCGTCGTGGGGAATAAGGACACGGCCATTTCCAATATTCTCCAGTCCGACCACGCCTGGGTCCTCGCCGAGGTAAACCCGGGAGAATATCTGGCGCTGGAGGCAACCGGCGGCTATGTGGTTCCCAGGAGTAAAAACGCCCTTTATTACCGTGGATGGTCATTCGATAGCCCTGTTGCCTTAAAGAGCCATAATGAACTGGTTAGAGAGTACAATACCAGGGTCGGTATCAGAAACCAGATAGCCGCTGAAGACAATAAGGTCATTGAAGAGAATAATAAGGCAACCGACCCGGCAACCGCCGAAAGGTTAGAGGCGGTGCATAATAAGCTGGTAGAGTTGATTCAGCAGCAGGAAGCAGCGTTAAATAATGTCATGAGTGAGATAAACAAGCTTGCTACCCCATTATAAACGTGAGAGGAGTCAGCAGTGCGCATATCGAAGCTGTTCGGCAAGACTTTAAGGGAGGTGCCCGCCGAGGCGGATATCGTCAGCCACCAGTTGCTGGTAAGGGCGGGCATGATAAATCAGCTCGTGGCCGGCATCTATTCCTACCTCCCGCTGGGCTGGCGGGTGCTGAAAAAAATAGAAAATATCATCCGTGACGAGATGAATAAAGCCGGCGGGCAGGAGCTGACTATGCCGGTGCTTCAGCCTTTTGAGATGTGGCAGCTGTCCGGGCGTGACCGGGCTCTGGGCAAAGTGCTCTTCAGTCTCTACGACCGGCGGGAGCGCCGGCTGGCTTTAGGCCCCACACATGAGGAGGTTGTTACTCAGCTTGCTGGCCGCTATGTCCAGAGCTACCGCGACCTGCCATTGATGCTTTACCAGATTCAGACCAAGTTCCGCGACGAACCTCGACCACGGGGCGGACTTATCAGGGCGCGCGAGTTTTCCATGAAGGACCTGTACAGCTTTGATGTCGATGAGACCGGGCTGGACATCAGCTATCAGAAGATGCTCCAGGCTTACCGGAATATCTTTGAACGCTGCGGGCTGCCGGTCATGCTTGTCGAGGCTGATAGCGGCGCTATCGGCGGCAAGGATTCCCGTGAGTTCATGGTTATCGCTGAGAGCGGCGAGGATGAAATCATTTACTGTCCCGGTTGCCATTACGCCGCCAATGCGGAGAAAGCGGTGAGTGTCAAGGGCCGTATCGATAACGGCCGGCCTCTGCCCGTGGCGGAGGTGGCCACGCCCGGTATGGGAACGATTGAGGAAGTGGCCGGTTTTCTCAGGGTGCTTCAAAGCCATACCCTGAAAGCGGTCTTTTATATCGCCGATGGCGAGATGGTCTTTGTGGTCATACGCGGCGACCTCGCCGTCAATGAAATTAAGCTCAATAACATCCTGAAGGCAACTGACCTCCGCATGGCTACCGAAGCCGAGGTTATCGCCGCCGGTATCGTCGCCGGCGCCGCCTCGCCGGTGGGGTTAAAGGGCATCAAAGTTATCGCCGATGATTCCGTGACATCGGGCACGAATTTCGTGGCTGGCGGCAACAAGCCGGATACTCACCTGAGAAATGTGAACTACCCCAGGGATTTCAAAGCCGACACCGTGGTGGATATCGCCAGCGCCCGCGCTGGTGACAGGTGCCTGAAATGTGGTGGGGAACTGGCATCGACACTCGGTATCGAGGTGGGGCATATCTTCAAGCTGGAAACTACCTATAGCTCTAAATTTAATGCCTCTTATATCGATGAAAAGGGCGAATCTCATCCTATTGTCATGGGCTGCTACGGCATGGGCCTCAGCCGGCTTATGGCGGCGGCCGTCGAGCAGAACCACGATGCTAAGGGTATTATCTGGCCGTTATCGATAGCTCCGTACCATGTTTATCTCTGCCCTCTGTACCGGGAAGGCTCTAAAGTGGCTGAGGTTGCCGAAAAGCTCTATACCGACCTCGAAGCGGAAGGACTTGAGGTACTTTTTGACGATAGGGAAGAATCTCCCGGCGTTAAGTTCAATGACGCTGATTTGCTCGGCATACCCTTACGGGTAACCGTCAGCCCGCGTACGCTTCAAAAAGACAGCGTGGAGTTGAAGTTACGCTCAAAGAAAGAGTCTGAGTTAGTACCGCTGGAGAAGATAGTCGGAAAGCTCAGGGAGCTTATAAGTTGACAGCCAGCAGATGGTAGTTGCACATAAATACTAATGCTTGGTTCTATAGAAAGCGATATATTTCCTCTCCCCTCCGTGGGAGAGGATTAAGCCTGCACTGAACGCAGTGAATGTGGTGAGGGGGCTTTAATTTCACCCTCACCCGACCTCTCCTATCGAGGGAGAGGTGATTTTTTTATCGAATAGAGATTTATGCAACTTAATACTCATTTATTTACAGGCAGACATAATGTAATTTGGATATTTATCCTTTTATCCGTGCTCTGCCTTTCCGCGGTGTTACCGGCAGGCTGTCAATCTGTAGAGCCGCCGCAGGTACAGGAGGCCACCTTGTCTTTATCGAGTGCGGCATTTCAGGATGGGGGCATCATGCCTGATAAATATACCTGCCAGGGGCAGGATGTATCCCCGCCGCTGTCCTGGGGTGAACCATCCGCGGGAACCCGGTCGCTGGCATTAGTAGAGGAAGACCTGGATTCCCCGGGCAGCAGGTTCATGCACTGGGTATTATTCAACATCCCTTTAGATATTCGCGAACTTAACGAAGCCGTGTCCCCCCAATCGCGGCTGCCCAACGGTGCTCTGGAGGCGAAGAACGACTTCGGGAAAATCGGCTATGGCGGTCCTTGTCCGCCGTCCGGAAAACCCCACCGTTACCAGTTTACTATTTACGCGCTGGACACTGCCTTGAATCTGGAAGCAGGAGCCTCCAAGAAGCAGGTCCTTGATGCTCTGGAAGGCCATATTCTTGCCCGGGGGCAGCTTACTGGTTTATACCAGCGCTAGCTTCTCAAGGAACCTCTCTCTAATGCTCTGTTTTATTGCTGTTATCCTGCTAAATAGCTATAATATTCCCAATGACCTCAATCATCGCCGTTCAGAATCTCCGCAAGACCTATGGCAGAGCAGTTGCCGTCGATGATATCTCCTTTGAAGTGGCCGAGGGAGAAATTTTTGGTCTCCTCGGCCCCAACGGCGCCGGCAAGACCACCACGGTCGAATGCCTGCAGGGTCTGAGACATCCGGATTCGGGGAATGTCCGTGTGCTTGGTCTGGACCCGCGCCTGGAAGCGCAAACGTTAAGGCGGCGTATCGGTTCTCAGCTTCAGGAATCCGCCTTGCCGGACCGCATCAAGGTCTGGGAGGCTCTTGACCTGTTTGCCTCGGTGACATCGAATGCGCTGGACTGGCCTGTCCTCCTGGAGCAGTGGGGACTTGCCGAAAAGCGTAAAGCCAGCTTCTCCAGCTTGTCCGGCGGTCAAAGGCAGCGCCTGTTTATCGCCCTGGCGCTGGTTAATAATCCCGAGTTAGTCTTTCTTGACGAAATGACCACCGGCCTTGACCCCGCCGCCCGCCGTGTCGCCTGGGATCTTATTAGGGCCATACGTGATAGGGGCACCACCGTGGTGCTGGTCACCCATTTCATGGATGAAGCCGAAAATCTCTGCGACCGCGTCGCCATCGTCGACCGGGGTAAAATAGTTGCCTCCGATACTCCCCAGGGACTCATTACCAGGCATACCAGTGAGGTTCGTGTTATCTTCACCTCTGAAAAAACCGACCTCCCGTGGCTGGAGAAAATATCCGGCGTTATAAGAGTGACAAGAAAAGGGCCGAGAGTAGAGGTGGAAGGTAGCGGCCCGGTGCTGGCTCTGGTGGCGGTGGCGCTGGTGGAACATGGTATCGTGCCCTCCGACCTTCGCGTGGAGCAGCCGACTCTGGAGGATGTCTTTTTAAAGCTGACCGGGCATACCGCTGGGGAATAAGATAAATGCGTACTTTGTTTAAGCTTACATGGGTTGAGATAAAACTATTTATCCGTGAGCCTATCACGGTGGTTTTCACCCTTGCCCTGCCCATCATCTTCCTTTTCGTTATGGGTGGTGTCTTCGGGAATACTCCGAATCCCAAAGTATACCGGGGTGTTGGCGCTATCGACTACTATATGCCGGCTTACTTTGCCCTGGTGATGACAGCTATCGGTGTGGTGGCGTTGCCGGTGCATCTCACGGCATATCGTGAAAGGGGTGTCCTGCGTCGCTTGCGTGCCTCGTCAATCTCCGTGTGGTCCCTGCTCGGTTCTCAATTGATGGTTAGCTTCATTATCGCCATACTGGGCAGTATCCTGATAATGGCTTTCGGTATGCTGATATACTCTCCACATCTTCCGCAGTCGCCTGCCCTTTTAATACCGGCCTTCATTCTCGGTACAATAAGTTTTGCTTCCCTGGGGTTTTTCCTCGGTGCTGTGCTCCCATCAACCCGGTCGGCACAGGGTCTGGGATTAATACTCTTTTTCGTCATGATGATACTGGGTGGAGCCGGGCCGCCTCCTGAGGTTTTGACCGGAGCGATGAGGTTCGTAGGGGAGATTACACCCATACGCTATGTCATTTTATTGCTGCAAAACCCCTGGCTGGGTTTCGGCTGGCAGGTAAACGCATCTCTAATTGTGACGGGGATAACGGTAGTGGCGGCATTATTAGCCGCCCGTTTCTTCCGCTGGGAATGAACAAACTGGCTTCTCTATTTTGGTTTTAAGCTGTAGACTTTAATACTTATAATCGAGCTGGCTAGGTCTCGTATTCCCTCAGGTGTTAATTTCAGACTTGAAGCAATCGATGATGCTATCGGGTCATTATCGAGAGAGTCTATGGCAATGCCTGTCTCATCGGCCACCCGGACATCCTGAAATCCGGCGGCTTCAATCTCACCGAGGTATTCCTCTTCTAATATCGCCCCGGAAACGCATCCGATGTAAGCCTGGACGGAGTTCCTGATTACATCAGGCAGTTCTTTCGTCAGGACGATATCGGAGACCATGAGGCGGCCGCCCGGTTTAAGCACGCGAAATGCTTCTTTAAATACTCTTCTCTTATCCGGCGCCAGGTTGATGACGCAGTTGGAGATAATGACATCAACCGAACTATCGGCGGCGGGTAGATTTTCTATTTCGCCCAGCCTGAACTCCACATTGGTGTAGTCGCTTTTTACGGCGTTTTCCCTGGCCTTTTCAATCATTTCCGGCGTCATGTCCACGCCGATGACCCTGCCGCTTTCACCGACCTGCCTGGCTGCCAGAAAACAATCGAAACCCGCCCCCGAACCAAGGTCAAGGACTATTTCCCCCTCTTTTAGAGAAGCCAGGGCTATCGGATTACCACACCCGAGTCCCAGGTTCGCCCCTTCAGGGGCGGCGGCCAATTCTTCATCCGAGTATCCGATACTCTTGCTGATATCACGGGCAGATTTGGTATCGCGGCAACAGGTGGTATCCTGGTTGCAGCAGGAACCGCCCTCCTTAGCGATTTTTGCATAGCCTTCCCTAACCGACTTCCTGATTTCCGTGTCTTCCATATTTATTATCTCTCCTGTTATTTCTGGAATATCTCGGACATTAACGGCCCGAGCATACCCTTGACCATTTCGGTAAATGATTCAGCTTTAATCAGGCTAAGACAGCAGGTCTTGCCATCTTTTTGCATGCTGACGACCGCCAGTTTATCGCCGGGGCGGATGCCGGCCTTGTCTCTCAGTTCCTTCGGCAGTACCATCTGGCCGCGCTCGTCTATGCTGACTAATGCCTCGACCTTACAGCAGCCTGATGCCATCTCAGCCGGCGGACAGCAATTCTCCTTTTTCCCCTCTTTAGCCATTTATATCTCCTCGAAATAAATAGTCTGACGAAACAGAATAATCAGAAATATCAGAATATACTGATATTATAATTAGAAAAGCCGAATTTGTCAAGAGGTATTAAGAGATTGTTTGGCAATGGCTTACTGTCATTCCAGCGAAGGCTGGAATCCAGTG
>JBGPRB010000043.1:0-14780 GCA_041489355.1 Dehalococcoidia bacterium | reverse complement strand
ATATCCTTAGCTTGCGCTTCCAATAATAGCGTTTAATACGAAAGTTGTCAAAAAATAGTAGTTTCAAGAAAAGGTAAAGCGGGGGAATGGCACCGATGCAAGAGGCAATAAGACACAGCGGCATTGATGTAATCGGCAGAGTGCCCTGGGGCACCCACTTCTGCCAGTTTTACCAGACCAAACAGGATTTAATAGATATACTCGTCCCATACTTTAAAGCCGGACTTGAGAACAACGAGTTTTGCATGTGGATTACGTCCGAGCCGCTTGAGGTAGCCGAAGCCCAAAAAGCCATGAGAAGAGCCATCGCTAATTTTGACGAATATCTGCGTAAGGGGCAGATAGAAATTATCCCTTATGACGAGTGGTATCTGCTTGGGGGTGTATTCAACGACGACCGCGTGCTCGAAGGCTGGGTAGGAAAGCTGGAGCAGGCATTAAATAAAGGTTACGCCGGCCTGCGCCTGACGGGCAATACACTCTGGCTGGAAAGAAATCACTGGCAGGATTTCACGGTATACGAAGCCAAGATAAACGACGTCATCGGGAAATACAAGATGATGGCAGTATGTACCTATAGTCTTGATAAATGCGATGCGGCCGCCGTAATCGATGTGGTCAAGAACCATCAGTTCGCTCTGATTAAACAGGGGGATAGCTGGGATATCATCGAAAACGCTATCTACAGGCAGGTAAAAGAGGCGTTAGCTGAAAGCGCACAAGACCTGAAACGCGCTCAGGCCGTAGCTCATACCGGCAGCTGGCACCTGGACGTCCGTCGCGATGAACTCTTGTGGTCGGATGAGACCCACCGTATCTTCGGCGTACCGGAGGGAACGCCCATGACTTACGAGACCTTCCTCTCCAGCGTTCACCCGGAGGACAGGGAATACGTTGACCGGAAGTGGGCGGCGGCTCAACGCGGCGAGCCTTACGACATCGAGCACCGCATTATTGTAGGTAACGAAGTAAAGTGGGTCCGCGAGAGGGCGGAGCTGGAATTCGATTCTCAGGGACAGCTTACGGGTGGATTCGGCACCGTGCATGACATCACCGAGCGTAAGATGGTGGAAAATGAGCTAAGGGTCAAGGATTTTGCCGTTGCCTCAGCTATCAGCGGCCTTGCCATCGCGGACCTGGACGGCAGGGTGACTTATGCTAACCTGGCCTGTCGCCGAATGTGGGACTATGAAAAAGAAATGGAGATACTGGGCAAACACGCCACCATTTTCTTTGACGATAGAAAAGAGGGAGATGAGTCGCTGAAGGCAATTTTGGAGGAGGGAGCGTGGCAGGGCGAAATTAAAGCAAAGAGAAAAGATGGCACGATATTTGATGTGCTGGTCTCGGGAAACTTAGTTGCCGATGCTGATGACGAACCTATCTGCATGATGGCTTCTTTTGTCGACATTACCGAACGTAAAAAAGTCGAGAAGCTAAAAGATGAGTTTATCGGTCTCACCTCGCACGAATTACGCACGCCGTTAACCGTAATCAGCGGCTGCCTGAGTACTGTGCTTACGGAGTGGGACCGCCTGCCAGTGGGCGAGGCGCAGCAACTCCTCAGGGAAGCCATCCTGGAATGTGAGTCTTTATCACACCTGGTGGAAAACCTGCTGGAGCTATCGCGGTTCCAGGCCCAGCAACTGACCCTCTATGCGGAAACGACCGACGTTAAAAACCTGGTAAGAGAGACAATTAATAAAATAAAGAGGCAGGCACCTTCGCACAAATTCGTCACTTTTCTCCCCGATGAGCCTTTATTAATAAATGCCGACCCGCTGAGAGTTGAGCGCATCCTCTATAATCTGCTCGATAACGCCACCAAGTATTCTCCGGCGGGAAGCCGTATCAGAGTCTCCGCCACATCGGAGCCAGAACGAATGGTCATAAGCGTCAGCGACAAAGGCAGAGGCCTATCCCTTGAAGAGCAATCCAAAGTGTTTGGCCCATTCCAGCGGCTGGAGAATATCAGGCCTGACCGGGCCAGGGGGGCCGGACTGGGGCTGCTGGTCTGCCGGAGACTGGTGGAAGCCCATGGCGGGGAAATCTGGGTAAAGTCTAAACGAGGCCGAGGTTCGACATTCTTTTTCTCACTGCCTTATAAAGAGGGCGCAGATACAGGTGAGATTAACCGCGAGAAATCAAGAAAAAGGTCTAAGAACTCATTAGCGACCGTCAAATAATGGGAATGACCATGCAGACAATAGACCTCGGTGGTGAATGGACTCTCCGGCAATCGGAAAAGAAGGAACTAAACAAAGCCACCGTACCGGGCAACGACTGCGTGTCCGCAGCCTGATTGATACCTATAAATAAACGATATTTAATAAGTAAGGAGGTTGTTATGCCTGAAAGTAACGTTGAATTCATCAGGGAGGCAGCGCGTAATATTCCGGTATACAAAAAAGTAGATGTCGTCGTGGCCGGCAGCGGTTCCGCCGGGCTGGCGGCCGCCGTGTGCGCCGCGAGAAACGGGGCCAATGTGCTGCTCGTCGAACGCAACTCTTTCCTGGGCGGGCAGGCTTCGGCGTCATATCAGGTCTGGTTCGGCGGCGCCACGGATATCCTGACCGGTTTTTCCAAGGAGTTCGCGCAAAGACTGGATGATATCGGCGCGGCGAAACTGCTCGAACGTTACCGAACGCAAACCGCTGCTACCGGCATCGCGCCGCTTTCCTATCACATTTCCATCGACCCGGAAGAGTGGAAGAACGTAGCTTCCGACATGGTGGAAGAATCGGGCGCCAAGATGCTGACGAACACCCTGGTGGTTGATGCCATCGTGAAAAACCGGGAAATCAAGGGTATTATCATTGAAAACAAGTCCGGACGGCAGGCAATCCTGGCCGATGTGGTCATCGACGCTACCGGTGATGCCGATATTGCCGCCAGAGCCGGAGTGCCTATCGACAAAGTGCCGAAAAGCGGCTACCTGATGGCCATGGTCATGCTGTTCCGCGTGGGAGGCATCGACTATAAAAAGATAGCGGACTACGCGCGGGAGCACCCCGATGACTTTATGCCCGGCTCGGGCGTGCCTCCCGGCGATTTCGACGGAAAGAACATGGCATCCATACAGGGCATGGGTGGATGGTTCTCACTGGTAAAGAAAGCCAAAGAGAATGGCGACCTCCCTAAAGACTGGCAAAGCGGGTGGGGCAGGGAAAGCTTTAACCTGGCGGGCGTTTCTCCCTCAGCCATCAAACGCGGCATCGGGTACTTTGACATGATTCACATATTCAAACGTTTCCCCTGGAATGCGGAGGATGTCTGCCAGGCCGAGCTCGAAGGAAGGAAACGCGTACGAACATTCGTGAAATTCTTAAAGACCGTGCCCGGATTCGAATTGTCTTTCCTCATCGATATGCCCCATAGCATCGGACTGCAGGATTCCCGACGCATTATCGGAGACTATGTTTTAACGAGAAAAGATATCTCCGAGGGGCGAACCTCCGACGATGATATCTGTCTTATCACCGTCACCTGGCCGGATGTGCCCGTATCCGAAGATGAAGGCTGGATTATGCATCCATCGGACGGCAGCCAGGGAGATAAGGCTTACCAGCGCCAGGTCCAGAACATTTCGTATCTCCAGACCATCTTCGGCGTCCCGTACCGGTGCCTGATTCCCAAAAACATCGACAGGCTACTCGTGGCCGGGCAGACCATTTCCATGACCTATATGGCCCACGAACCCGGGCCGTGCCGCGGCATGGTCCCCTGCATGCACTGGGGACAGGCGGCCGGCACCGCGGCGGCCATCGCGATAAAGCAGGGAGTATCCCCCAGAAAGATAGATATTCCTACCCTCAGGAAGACACTCGAAAAGCAGGGCGTGAACCTGCGCAAAGACGCCATAGACCTCTCGGAAGTGAGGAAGAATATTGAACGCAGAGGTGCTAAAATAAGCCGTGTAGTATAAGCAGCTGCCATATATACTAATAAATAGAAAAATCGAAAGGAGAAAGATATGAAACAGCCGTACCAACTGAAGATAGACGCCTATGCCCATATCGTGCCACCGAAATACCGGGAAGCCCTCAAAAAAGTCGCCCCCAAAATTCACGACGAGCAAATTCTCTTCAGCCCGCCGCTGTATGACCTTGACCGCCGCTTCCGCATCATGGACAAATATGAACCTCTCCGGCAGGTATTAACGCTGGGACGGGTTCCCGTGGAACATGTTGCTGGACCGGCCAAAGCGGCCGACCTGGCGAAGCGGGCCAATGACGAAATGGCCGAACTGGTAGTGAAATACCCGGATAGATTCGTCGCGGCTCTGGCTACCCTGGCCATGAATAATATGAATGCGGCTCTGAAGGAGACAGACAGGGCAATAAAGGACTTAAAGTTCAAAGGTGTTTATCTCCATACGCCGGTAGATGAAAAGCCTCTCGACGCACCGGAGTTTTTGCCGCTATACGAAAAGATGTCCCAGTACGACCTGCCGATAGTCATCCACCCGATGAGAAAGGTCGACCACCCGGACTACCTGACCGAAAAAGTGTCCAAATATAATATGTTCAGCCTTTTCGGATGGCCTTATGACACCACGTCCGCCATGGCACGCCTGGTGTTCAGCGGCATCATGGAAAAATACCCCGGCCTGAAAATTGTCACGCACCACCTTGGCGGCATGGTGCCATTCTACGCGGAAAGGATACGGCAGTTTACGCAGGTAATGCGTATCGGAGAAGAAAAGCCGTTTTTGAAGAAAGACGCCATCGATTATTTCCGCATGTTCTACGCCGATACCGCCATTTACGGCAACCCCACGGCGCTAAAGTGCGGCCATGAGTTCTTCGGCCCCGACCACGTACTGTTCGGCATCGATTTCCCTCTCGGCGATACCGAGCACGGGGACAGGAATTACCGGCAGACCATCAACGCGATAGAGCAAATGGATATTACCGACGAAGAAAGGAAAAAGATATACGAGGACAACGCCAGGAAGCTGATGCGTTTACCGATATAGCTTTCTAAACGAAAATTCCAAAAAAGGGGGTAGCTAATGGCAAAATCTAAATATGAAAAATACGTGGTGAGAAAACCGGCTATTATTAAAGCAGACTATTCTGAAGAGGTGCCGAAGACGGAAAAAATACCATTGAGGACTCCCTATGACACCGGTCCCCTTGTTATCTTCTCCAAGGACCGTGTAAAAGAAGCCAACTCCATCATCGAGTACGGTATCGTCTCGGGGGACATGACTATCGGGGACGGCAGTTTCGTGAGCAAGCATAAGCATGACTACGAGGAGATTTTTATGTTCCTGGGGACCAACCCCAAAGACCCCCAGGACCTCGGCGCGGAAGTGGAGTTCTGGATAGGGGAGGGGGATGACCAGGAAAAGATTGTATTCACCACCTCATCGAGCATCTACGTGCCGCCGAATACCGCTCATTTCCCGCAAATCTGGAGGAACGTTAGAAGGCCCGTCTTTACCGTGGTTATCATGCCCACTACCGGAAAAAAGAAGCTAAAACCGGCATCTACAAAGTGAAGGATAAAGCAGAGTACAAATAATCACAGGCTTAGGGTGCTCAGTAAAAAAGAACTCATTTGTCATTGCGAGTCCATTCCGCTGCAAGCGGAAGGCTTCAGCCCGAGTTCAGCCCGAGGGCGAAGCAATCTCTATCTCAGTCTTAATCTAAAGATTGAGATTGCCACACATAATATATTAAGTAATATACTACCCCGGCGCTTCTACAGTTATCGATGTCCCTCCGGCCAGGCCGGAGCGCACCGTTAAGGTACCACCGACAAGCTGGGCGCGTTCCTGCATTCCCGCCAGCCCGAGCTTTCCATGCTTGGCTAAATCGCCGACCTTCCCGGTGAGTATAAAGCCTTTGCCATTATCGCTGACAGTGATTTTTGTTCTTGAATCACTGAAGTCGATAGTAATTTCGGCGCTGGTGGCACCTGAATGCCGCCAGACATTTCTCAGAGCTTCCTGAGTGATGCGGAAGAGAGCTATCGCCACCTCCTCCGGCAGGCGGTGTTCCTTACCCACCATATTGACCCTGGTCGCGATGCCGGAATACTTGGTAACTTCCGAAGCCAGCCATTCCACCGCCGATAGCAAGCCAAGGCGGTCTAAAGCCGCTGGACGCAGGTCCTGACTCAAACGGCGCACCCCCTGCAGGACGCTATCCGTCCGCTTCCAGAGCTCCTCCAGACGCAGGCGGACTTCCTTGGATAGTCCCTTGCCATCGGAAGCCAGAGCATCCAGCTGCCGTGAAAGGACTATAAGGGCCTGGATGGTATCGTCGTGAAGCTCATGGGAAATACGCTTCCTCTCCTCCTCCTGAGCCCTGGTAGCCTGCTGCAAATAAAAACGCAGGTTCTCATTCAACCTTCTCTGTTCGGTAATATCGCGGCCAATATGCTGAAATCCCACAGGCTTGCCTTTATCCATCACCACACTGGTCGCTATCTGCAGGTAACCATCGCTGCCGTCCCTCCTGAAGACGCGCTGCTCGTAAGGCTGCTCCACCGGCTCATCATTCAGCAGCTTGCTTCTAATCCGATGGGCTAAATCGAGGCTCTCATCGGACAGAAAGCTTTTCACGTTCAATTTATACAGCTCTTCTCTAGTGTACCCCGTCATTATTTCCGTGGCCCGGTTGGCGGAGATAAAATTGCCTTCCAGATCATGTATCCAGATGCCGTCGTGGGCGTTTTCGAATAGCTGGCGGTATCTTTCCTCGGATGTTTTCAGCTCCTGCTGTGTTACTTCAAGTTGCGTGCGATATTCTCTTTCCCGGCGTAGAGAAACAAAACCGAAAGACAGAACGTTTCCGATGACGAAGACGGCCCCGGTCTCAAAAAGCGAGTCAACCGGATAATCGGAAATAAAAATAATACGCGGCACCATACAGGCAAGAGCCACCAGTGAAGTAACCAGAGAACCTTTCCAGCCGAAAAGGAAACCGGCCCAGACGATAGGTGCCAGATAGAGAATCCTCTCAAAAGCGTGGCGAGTAAGCCCCAGGTTACTCATTAACTGGCTGAGGAATGCCGGGTGTTTCAGGGTTTCCTGATAATGAAAGACCGTGATGATAACCAGTATGGCAAAAATGGACCAGAACCCGGGATTGCGAACGGTCCTGGATATCCATCCGGTTGTGGTACGATTCTCCACAGTTATACCTCGAACATACCCGATGAGGCAGTTTTCAGGTTACATCCTCAAGGGTAACCCAGCCCTCTTTTAATGCCCTTACCACAGCCTCAGTCCGCGAACTAACCTGAAGTTTGTTAAAGATATGCCCGAGATGTGCCTGAACGGTACGCAAACTGAGGCAAAGCTCATCGGCAATCTCCTGGTTGCTCAAACCACGGGTAGCCAATTTCAGCACTTCTATCTCTCTCTCGCTGAGCACTTCCGAAGGCTTTTGTCCCGCCGTCTTACCGGCAGTAGGCACAAAACGATTCAGCACCTTGCGGGCAATGGACGGGTGGAGTACCGACTCTCCGGCATAGACCTGCCGCACGGCATCGATGAGCTCCCGGCCACGAATGCTTTTAAGCAAATAACCGGCGGCCCCGGCTTCCAGGAGGCTGAAGACAAACTGGTCGTCATCATAAGCGCTAAGAATCAATACGGCTATAGACGGATAAAGCGACTTAATCTGCCGGGTGGCTTCAATGCCATCAACGCCGGGCATGGCAATATCGATGATGGCAACATCCGGTTTGGCGCTGCCAGCCAGCTTTACCGCTTCGGCACCATCGGCAGCCTCGGCGACAACGTCTAAATCGGCTTCCTGTTCCAGAATCTGACGGGTGCCGTCCCTGACCACAGCATGGTCATCCGCAATCAGTATTTTTATTTTACCCATGTGACACGCCCCGCTATCCAGTTACCTCTATATTAATCATACATCCTTCGGGCAAAGGACTCAAACGATACTAATACCTGATACCTACAGCCGTTGTCAGTAGGTATTAATACTTAGACCCTCGAAGCCAGAAATAGGTATCATAGCGGAAGTCCACTTTCACGCTCGATTGTTAAGCTGATAATAGGGGTTATTTAAAAGTCGGCGGTGTCTCTACCGCAATCAGAGAAACCAGAGCCAGATGAGTTGAACATCCAAGAGGCGAAAAAGTAACAATTGACATAAAATGGGCAGGAGACTTATAAAGTGGAATGGCAGATTATATTAGCCTTTGTTATCGTAATATCCATCATCATCTTTACAGGAGCTTTCGTATTGTATCTGAACATCGGCGGCAGCTATATTGCCATCAAGGAAGCTAGAGCCAGACAGGCTGTCCGGGAGAGGGAAAACGAATCAAAATAAGATTATAAGTAGTCGATTGCCGTGGCTAGACAAGAAAAGGGGCGATAGAGCAGAGCTCAGTAAACCAGTTCGCCCCTTTTTTATTTAGAAACGTTACCAGGGGTTCTCCCTCTCCTTCAGGGTAGCAATAAGATGGTCCAGAGTTATGGCGGCCAGTGTCAGGGTCTGCATGGTCCCCTTGGCGCTTAAGCGTATGGCCAGCTTGGCTACAGCCTCATTGCTGGGGGCTTCCACAATATTGACGAAATCATACTGGCCAAGCAGCGCATACTGGGTCAATATCTTCACACCCATAAACTCGACTTCTTTATTGATTTCCTTGAGAATCTCCGGATTTTCCTGAAGGACCTTCCTCCCGGCATCGGTAAGGGTTGTCAGCATAAGATAGACAGACATCGCAACCTCCTTCTGGCATAGTATCTGGCTCTTATTATGAAGGTATAGCCACCCGATTTGTCAATATGTTGACCTGATGTTTTGCCCGATATTGAGTTATGTTATAATGTAGCAATATTAACACCGGAATGGAAACAGGCCAGAATGTCAGCAGCAGGAAACGAGTCAACGGATAATGTAGCCAAGCTGAGAGAGAAAGAGGCTAAAGAGCCTATCGCTTCTTTCCTTAAAATGAGGCTGGTGGAGCTATCTCCGGGTTATTCCAGGGTAGCCATGAAGCTCACGCCCGACCACCTGAATTTCAACGGGATGGTCTTCGGGGGAATTGTCATGGCGGTGGCCGACCAGGCTTTCGCCTACGCCACGAACTCCCTGGTAAGCCCCAGTATCGCCACCCAGTTCAATATCCACCTGATTTCCGGCGCCAGCGCGGGTGATGAGCTAACCGCCGAATGCCGGGTGATAAAGAGCGGACGGCGTATCGGCGTCTCCGAGATGACGGTGACCAACCAGGACGGGAAGCTCATCGCCAAAGCCACCGGCACGACCGTTTATACGGGGTGAGTGGCGAAACTTTCTACCCAGCTTCAGTATTAACGTCTTTTCTGTCCTTCATACATTTTGGTCTCACCTCATTTTTACTCACCCCCTTTATCCCCCTCTCAAACCAGTAAGATTGAATAAGAGCATAAGTGAATCTGTTTGAGAGGGGGAAAGTAAATGAGAGGGGGCGTAGCCCCCTCTCTCATAAACTCCCCTTTCCAGCCAACAATAACTCAGGCTTGCTACATGCTTCAGGCTGGAGAGGGGATACAGGGGTGGGGAATAACCTCTAACCAGATACATTAAAAATCCCAATCCTCAGCTTTATTGACAGAACGATTTACTATGTGCTAAGCTATGCCGTTGTTAAGCATAAATAGCAGGACTATTATGATAATTACCATCATCTGCAGTGAACTGGAGAAACTGAAGTTCATCTTTACCAAGCGCACAGGCGGTGCGCGTGGGAGGTTTAAAGATTCGCTGTTAGATTAATAGACTATTGTTAGTTATAATCTATGGTTACGAATTACCTCCCAAACGGGAGGTAATCTAGTTTATAGACATATTTTGCAGTTAAAAAATTATGGAAAAAAGAGAGACGATTCCACAGATTATTAAAAACAACTGCGCCAGATGGGGCGCACAGACAGCCATGACCATGAAAATGTACGGCATCTGGCACAGCTATAGCTGGCAGGACTACTATAATAACGTCAAATACTTCTCGCTGGGCATGATAAGCCTGGGACTCAAGCGCGGCGATGTGGCATGTATCATCGGGGACAACGAGCCGCAGTGGTTCTGGGGGGAGTTCGCCGTGCAGGCCGCCGGAGGCATCGCCACCGGAATCTTCGTGGACTCTATTCCATCGGAGGTTAAATACGTCGCCGAGCATTCCGATGCCAAATTCGCTATCGTCAATGACCAGGAGCAGACGGACAAGTTCCTGGAAATCAAGGGGGAACTGCCTTTACTGAAAAAGGTCATTTACTGGGACCCCAAGGGACTGCGTAACTACGAGGACCCCATGCTCATCAGCTTTAACGAGGTAATAGAGCTGGGTAAGGAATATGATAAAACTCACCCGGACCTTTTCGAACGGAATGTAGACGCGGGAAAAGGCGATGACATCGCCTTCATCTACTATACATCGGGGACTACCGGCCTGCCCAAGGGGGCCGTGCTTACCCACCGCGCCCTGATAACCACAGCCCGGGGATTCGTCAATCGCTACCCGATGGATGAGACTGACAACCTTATATCCAACTTCCCGGCGGCCTGGGTCGGCGATAGCTTCTTCGCCACCATTCCTCATTTATTAACAGGGGCCAGGCTCAACTTCCCGGAGGAGCCGGAAACTATCGCCGAAGACACGAGGGAAATCGGCCCGAACTTCGTCATCTACGGACCGCGGCAGTGGGAAGGGCTGGTCAGCGAAATTCAGGTGAAGATGCTGGATGCCAACCCGCTGAAGCGCTTTACCTACAAGCTGTTCCTGCCGGTAGGACATAAAATTGCCGACATGAAATTCGAGGGGAAAACACCGAACCTGTTCTGGCGCATTCTTCACGGCATCGCTTATCTGGCGCTATTCAGACCCCTCAAGGACAGGCTGGGATTAAGCAAAGTAAGATTCGCCGTGACGGGAAGCTCGGTCTTGAGCCTGGATACCTTCCGCCTTATCCACGCTATCGGCGTCGAACTCAGGCAGTGCTACGCCAGCACGGAAGCTGGTTTGATATCGTCTCACAGTAAAGGCGAAATAAAATTCGAGAGCGTCGGGCGGCCGGCACTGGGCACTTCGCTCAGAATAACCAGGGAAGGCGAGCTCCTGGTTACCAGCGACTGCATGTTCACGGGTTACCACAAAAACTCCGAAAAAACGGCGGTCACCCTGATAGACGGCTGGTGCCATACCGGGGACGCCGTCAACATCAACGAGCAGGGGCACCTGATATTCATGGACCGGCTGGAGCACATGGGTATACTGAAATCGGGCGCCAAATACGCTCCACAGTATATCGAGGGCAGGCTCAGGTTCAGTCCCTATATCAAGGATGCGATGGTCATCGGGGGCAAGGACAAGGAATACGTCTCAGCCATCGTCAATATAGATTTTGCTATGGTGGGGAAATGGGCGGAACGTAACCATATTCCGTACACGACATTCGTCGACCTTTCCCAGAAAAAAGAGGTAGCCGACCTGGTGCGGCAGGACCTGGAGCGGGTCAACGGCTACCTGCCGGAACAGTCCCGGGTGCAAAAGTTCGTCCTGCTGCATAAGGAGTTCGACCCGGATGAAGCGGAACTGACGCGGACAAGGAAGCTGAGAAGAGAATTCATGGAGCAACGGTATAAAGACCTGATTGATGCTTTATACGGGAACAGGGACAGGATAGATGTCCAGGCACCCGTGACATATAGAGACGGCCGGAAAGGCGTCGTCACCACCAGTATCCACGTAAGAGGTATCTCAAAAGGGGTGTCCTGATATAATGGCTGAGCTTCTCCAGTTTATCATTACCGGTATATCGGTGGGCATGGTCTACGCACTTATCGCGCTGGGCTTCGCTCTCATCTGGAAATCAAGCAGCGTGGCCAACCTGGCGCTGGGGCAGATAGTGCTGGTCTCCTCATGGTTCACCTACTCGATGCTGGTGCAGGCCAAGTTGCCCGTTTACATCGCTTTTCCCCTGGTCATTATCTTCGCTTTATTCCTCGGCTGGGTCATCGAGCGGTTCGCCCTGCGCCCGCTGATAGCACAGCCTATACTTTCGCTTATTACGGTGACGCTGGGGATAGGCTACTTCATCGAAGGGGTGATAACATTTATCTGGCCCTGGAGCGTCGACGCTTTACCCCGCCTTTTCCCCAAGGAAGTCGTCCACATCGGGCCCGCCGTCATTTCTCAGGAATACCTCTGGGTAATCGGCATCTGCCTCATAGTCTTTATCCTGCTGACCCTGTTCTTCCGCTATCACCGGATGGGCATTGCCATGAGGGCCACCGCCGACGACCAGATGGCGGTGCAGGCCTGCGGTATACCGGTGACCAGGGTCTTTTCTACATCGTGGATGTTTGCCTGTGTCGTGGCGGCTATCGGCGGCATTCTTATCTCCAGCATCGGCGGCATTACCAACGGACTGGTAGAGACCGGGCTGAAAGCATTCTCCGTGGTGATTCTCGGCGGTCTGGATTCCTTCGTCGGGGCAATTATCGCCGGTCCCATCATCGGACTCTGTGAAAGCCTCGGCGGCGGCTATCTTACGCAATTTCTCTGGTCCGGAGTCAGGGATATCATACCCTTTGTTATTATCATCATCGTCATGGTAATAAAACCCTACGGACTTTTCGGAGAGGAGCGCATAGAGAGGATTTAAAATGAGTTTACCCTGCGGAATCCGCAACTATAATTATGCCGAAGACATGGCCATAGTACGCACCAGGACACACTGGGCGCTTCTCATCGGCTTGCTCATCATTATTTTCACCATGCCGCTGTACTTCAGCAACTACTGGCTGGGAGTCTTTAACCTGATCGGCATTACATTAATTGCGGCCATCGGGCTCAATATCCTGGTCGGCTACTGCGGGCAGCTGTCTATCGGACATGCCGGATTTATCGCCGTGGGCGCCTATACGGCCGCTATCCTGACCAACCGGCTGGAGATGCCCTTCCTGGTGGGACTCATCGGTGCCGGGCTCGTCTCCGGGTTCATCGGGATTATCTTCGGCTTACCCTCGGTGCGGGTCAAAGGATTTTATCTGGCTATTACTACCATTGCCGCCCAGTTTATCATCGTCTGGGTCATCAACCACTGGAGCCTAACGGGCGGCTTTAACGGCATCAAGGTGCCTTACGCTTCGATAGGCGGCCTGGTCTTCCGCAGCGAATCGAGCCAGTTCTACCTCATCATTACCATTGCCGCCCTCTGCGTCTTCTTCGCCAAGAACCTGTCCAGGACGAAGGTGGGCAGGGCTTTCATCGCCATCCGTGATAACGACCTTGCCGCCGAGGTCATGGGCATCAGCCTCCTGTATTACAAGCTGCTCGCCTTCTTCATCGGCTGCTTCTTTGCCGGCATCGCCGGGGCCCTGCTCGCTCACTGGATTGGCTTTCTCAACGCGGAGCAGTTCAGCTTTACGGAGTCGATACTTTACATCGGCATGATTATTATCGGCGGCCTGGGCACGACGATAGGTCCTATCTTGGGGGTTGTCTTTATACGGATTCTCCAGCAGGTGCTGACGGTGAACCTGGTCCCCTTCCTGGAAAAGACCTTCACCATGTTACCGTCCGGATTTGCCACCGGCGTCACGCCCATGCTCTTCGGACTGGTAATCGTCCTTTTCCTGATACTGGAGCCGAGGGGAATCGCCCACCGCTGGGGGCTTTTTAAATCGGCCTATCGCCTGTGGCCGTTTTCATATTAACAATATAAAGAAGGAGGGTATGGTTTATGTAGTCTACCGCTGGAAATACGAACAGCGAAATAATTAATCAACTGAGGAGGGAAAAATGAAAAACAAGAAACTGGTCATCATCCACCTAAGGTGGATTATCTGCCTGGCGCTGATAGTGGCGGCACTACCGTTATTTAGCGCCTGCGGCCCTAAATCACAACCGGGAAAGGTGCTCAAGGTGGGTATAATTACGCCGACGACCGGCGCGGCGGCCGAGAAAGGCGCCCCGATGGGAGACGCCAACCTGGACGCTATTGAGTACATCAATACTGAACTCGGCGGCGTCGATGGGTATAAGATAGAAGCCGTCTGGCGTGACAGTAACTATGACGCTGCCAAGGTGGCTACCATCGTCAAGAATTTCATGGATGAAGGCTGCCTCCTCTTTACCACCTCTTCATCTAAGGAAATGCAGGCCGCTATGGAAATCGCTAACCGGGCGGAATTTCCCGGCCTGGTCTGCTTCAATGCCCCCAGCCTCCACCGCCCGCCGCAGCATGTCTATGGGCAGACGCCCGACTACGGCGATGACTGGACGGCCTTTGCCACCTATTACCTGAAAAATATCTGGAAGGGTTCCGGCAAACCCAAGATGGCGCTTCTCCTGCTCAACAATCCAACCGGATATGGTGCCAGGGATGCCGCCCGCGCGGCTGCCGACAAGCTGGGTGTAGAAATCCTCTGGGACGGCCAGGTGGGCAAAGCCTTCGAACATACCGCGACCACTACCTCCGAAACGGAATCGCTGACCCGGATTAAGGGAATGAATCCCGATGTGCTGTATATTTCCAGCACGCCGGCACCCACGGCTGTCATTATCAAGAACGCCTACGAGCTGGGCATGTATCCCAAGATTACCATCGGCTGCGGTCATGCCAGCTTCACCAAGAAACTTGTTGACATCGCCGGGGCTGATATTACCGAGGGTGTGTACGGTGTCTTCCCGACAGCCAACTGGGGCGATAAGGTATCAGGTATGGCCAAGGTGATGGAATATGCCGAGAAACTGCACCCCAAGGATGTGGGTAACCTGGACTATGTTACCGCCTGGGCGCAGAGCCT
>JBGPRB010000042.1:0-15064 GCA_041489355.1 Dehalococcoidia bacterium | reverse complement strand
GCATATACGTAAAGAAGCCATGGCTGCGAGGTATCCTTGACCGCCATCAATGCTATCAGGCCACCAATGGACAGGACGGCCGCTATCGTCAGGGTCTTCTCCCGTCCTATCTTGTCGGAAATGGAAGAGCAGAGCTGGCCGCCGATGGAGGCGATACCGAAAAGGGCAAATACCCCAGTGGCGAGCATACTGCTGTATCCAGCGTCCTCGGCGAACTTGACCTGGTGGGCCAGAATCATATAGCTGCCGACCCCCCAGAAACAGAATTCGGTAAACACCAGGAGCCATAGCTGATAAGTCTTCAGCGCGACGCGGAGCGTCCAATCGCGGACGGGGACATCCTGTATACCGGTTGCCTTTTTCCCAACCGGGGATTCACCTGCGCCATAGGCAGTCAACCCTTTATCCTCCGGACGGTGATAGAAAAAGATAATATAGAGCGGCAATAAAACAACCACAACCAGGCCCGCCATCACAAAGAAAGCATATCGCCAATCCCAAGTGGATATCACCTTTTCAATAAGCATAGTATAAGCGAAACTCAGTCCTCCTCCTATCTGACCCAGCCCGACGGCCAGCCCACGCTTCTTGCCGAACCAGTTAATCAGCGTCGGGTTAAATACGGGTGAACCGCAGAAGGCTGCGCCGATAGGCGCCAGCACACCGAATAGCAGGTAAAAATGCCAGAGCTTGCTGGCATAGAAGTTTGCGGCCGTTGCCAGCGCCAGAACGAAGATGCCCATCACCACCACCGTTCTCGGCTTCCAGCGGTCAACAAGAATGCCGGCTACTGGCGCTGCCAGTCCATAGACGAGGATATTCAAGGAAAGCATGATGGCCGTTGTGCCGCGGTACCAGCCGAAGTCATCCAGGACCGGGGCGAAGAAAACGGAAAAGGAGTTCCTGATGCCGTAAATCAGCATCATGGCGATAATCATGACGCCGACGAGATACCAGCCATAAAAAAATGGTTGCTTTCGAACCATTAACTTCTAACTCCGGATAATATAACAATATCATAAAAGACACCTGAATACGAACCGAGCTGTATCGTTTGCATTTGGTTGTCCTTCCAGAGAAGGATACCTCACCCCTGACCCCTCTCCAGCCTGCAGCATGGTAAAAACCAGTGTCTGAATTGGCTGGAGAGGGGAGTTAAGAGAGAGGGGGTTTCGCCCGTATTGTATACTGAAAAGGATAAATAACCATAAAAAAGGAGTAATAGAATGAACATTAGCCAAGAAAAAATGAGAGAACTGCTGAAGAACGACCGTTTTCCACGTTCGGCTAAGTACGACCCGGAATGGGTGCTGAAGGGCTGGATGGGGCCGAACGTCCTCTGGCTCATGGAGTGGCTTGGCGAGAAAATGGACCTCAGGTCCGGGATGCGCGTCCTGGATATGGGCTGCGGTAAGGCGCTTAGCTCGGTCTTCCTGGCGAGGGAGTTCGGGGTGCAGGTCTGGGCGACCGACCTGTGGATAAGCGCCACCGAAAACTGGCAGCGTATCCGGGAAGCCGGCCTGGAAAATCAGGTCTACCCGATACATGCCGAGGCACATTCTTTACCATATGCCGAGGAATTCTTCGACGCCATCGTTAGTATGGATTCATATCAATACTACGGTACCGACGACCTTTATCTGAACTACCTACGCAAGTTTGTGCGTCCCGGTGGGCAAATCGGGATAGTAGTGCCGGGGCTGGTACGCGACTTCGAAGGCCCGGTGCCCGAGCATTTGACCCGTCCCCGCAAGAGCGGCGGCGCATTCTGGGCAGATGAGTGCTGGTGTTTCCATACCGCCGTGTGGTGGCGGCACTTCTGGGCGCGGACCGGACTGGTTGACGTTGAGGTGGCCGACATTCTACGGGATGGCTGGCGGGACTGGCTCCAGTACGAGAAGGCATGCGCTGAGGCCGGAACGCTCCTCTTCCCCTCGGAAGAAGAGCCCCTGGAAGCCGATGCCGGCAGGTATCTCGCTCTAATAAGAGTAGTGGGCCGCAGAAAGTAACAGGGACAGGGTGACGGCGGCAGGGGCTCTGCCGCCACCCGCCCTATTGACCCGGATGTTTGTAATACCTCCTTACTTCTGGTAATCTGTCTAAAACACACTTTTTGAGTCTTATCGATGCGGAAAAAGAGTAAATCTATCCTGGCGATATTTTTGTTGTTCATCGTCCTCGCCACATGCGTGTCCGGATGCGCCGGCAGCCTGTCCCGGAAAACCTACGACCGTAATGCGTCACCATTCGATACCAACCGCGTGGCAACAGTGCGTATCGTGATGAAGGAAAAAGACTGGGAATCATTGAGGGCAAACGCGTTCGAGGAGCAGTATGTTCCGGCGGACTTCTGATTCGATGGCGAAAAGATACCCAATGTCGGCGTCAGGCCCAAGGGAAATTCCTCTCTGGGGCAGGCCGTCGGCTGGAACAGTCCACGCATGCCGTTTGCGATCGACTTCAACCTGCTTAACAAGGCGCGCACTTTCCACGGCTTAAAAAAGGTCCATTTCAATAACGGCTGGAGCGACCCCACCCTCATCCGGGAAGTGATTGCCTATGAAATATTCGACAAGATGGGCCTTCCCACCCCCCGCGCCACACTCATCGACCTCTGGGTAAATGACAAGCATCTCGGTGTATACACCATGGCCGAGGTGATTGATAAAGCCTTCCTTCAGCGGCACTTTGCCGATGCCTCCGGCAACCTGTATAAACCCGAAGTGATGGCGGCGCGCCTGGACTGGACGGAAAAAGACGCTTATAAAAATGTCGTCATTATGGGCATGCCCGAACAGCCCCGACAGAACCCCATCCTGTACACGAACCTGGGCGGCGGTCCCCTGATAGACATCCTGCGCGCTTTAGGACAGGAAGAAACCGTGGCCGCTTACAGACCCATTCCACCGCTGCCGGGGAATATGTTCCGCGGTCTTCCCCCCATCATAATGCCGCGAAACAATATCGAAGCCATGTACCTGAAAACCAATGAGAACAACCCGAACTATACCGCCCTGTTCAAATTCCTCGATGTCCTCAATAACGAGCCTGATAAGACCTTCCCGCAGGAAGTCGAGAAGGTGCTGGATGTCGACCAGACGCTCCGGTTTCTGGCGGTATCCGCGCTCATATTACATCTGGACAACTATATCGGCATGGGGCATAATAACTACCTTTACGAGGTCAACGGTAAATTCACCGTCATACCCTGGGATACGAATATGGCCTTCGGCACCTTTAACCAGGGTATCAGAAAAGACGGTGTTATCAACTACTATATCGACGAGCCGACCGCCGGCCCGGTCAAGAGGTATCCACTGGTCTACCGGCTACTCTCCTATAAGCCTTATATGGACAGGTATCACGGCTACCTGAAAGAGGCGCAGGACGGCCCCTTTGCCGTTGACACGGTGATGTCACGCATCGACCAGCTCGTCGAGATGATACGCCCCTACGCCAAAGCCGATACGGAGATGTTCTACTCCTACGAGGACTGGGAGCGCTGCCTTATGGAAGACCTGAGGCCACCGGACCTGTTCGAGGGGTGGATGGCCGGTGGGGCGTCACCGACACTGCCGTTCTTTCTTTCCTCAAAGGAAAGTTCCTGCCTGCGTCAGAATTTCGGCGTGTACAGCCTGTGGGAGCTGATAAACCGCGACTTCAAACCCGAAGAGCTGGAGAAATTAAAGGGCTGTTTATCGGCAGAAAATTATGATTTGTTCCTGCAAAACATCTACGGTCCCCTGAAGACTCCACAGCCCCCCCGCCAGCCCGGCTTCGGACCCAACTCGCTCGGCCTGAAGACCTTTATCAAAGCGCGTCACGAGTCGGTACGGCAGCAGCTTAACGGAGAGCGTCCGAGCAGCCTCGGCAACGGCAGCGGCAACGGGGCCAGCATGTGGATGGTGGACTGGATGAAACCCCCGGGTTAAATGATGAATATACGTGGAGGAAATTAAAATAGAAATTACCGATAAATTAGTCAATAACGCGGAGCCAGCCAAGGCCACACCCCCGCAGAGGTTCGAACGGAAATTCGCGATACTGCCCAGGAACATCGGCTTTGCCTATACCTTACTGCGGCAGGTCTGCCGGCCGGACAGGGAATACCCTAAAGACCGTGTCCACAGTCTGTACTTCGATACCGCCGACCTCGACCAGTACGAGCGGTCGGCATCGGGCGATTTCAGGAAGAACAAGGTACGCATCCGCTGGTACGTCGATAACATCGATGAACAGGGAGAGATACCCGTCTTCCTCGAGCTTAAATCAAGACAGGGCTTTGCCAGCAGCAAGCAACGCCAGAGGTTCCTGGTACCGGCACAATCCTTGAAGGCGGCGAATCTGGGCCGCGGGATTCTGGACAAGACGGCGATTATCGAAACACTGGCCAGGTTCGGACATTTCCCTGAGAAACCCTTAATGTCGATTATCGTGATATCATACCAGCGGTACCGCTTTAACGAAATGCTGACCGGCGTGCGGGTATCGTTCGACAACGATATACGCGCCACGGCGGTGGCCCCGGAACTGGGCCGCCGGGAACGCGAGATACGCCTGACGGGAGGCGTCATCGAGGTCAAGGGGCCTTCTCTGGAGCTACCTTTTACGCTCCGGCGCATGCGACTGCTGGACACAGACTGGAGTCGGTTTTCCAAGTACGGCAGTTGCCTTGATGCCCATTTTTCGCAACCAGGAAGCGTAGCCCGTTTCTGGCCTTCGGGCAGAATAACCGAACCATAGATGAAAAGGAGGAAAAGTCATGTCTGACGGATTCTGGCAGTATGTCAAAGGTCTGCAATCCCCGCTGGGACTCTGGGAAATTCTGGTCGCCCTGGGATTTTCTGTGGTGGCTTCCGTGGCCGCTTACCTGATGTACCAGATGTTCTATGGGTCGAGGCACATCGGGGCCGGGGTACACCGTACTTTCATCATCGGCGGACCGGCTATCACCGCGCTCTTCCTGGGCATTCAGGTATCCATACCGCTATCGCTGGGGCTGCTGGGAGCGCTGTCTTTCGTCCGCTTCCGGACTCCGGTAAAAGACCCGGCCGAAATCGGTTTCCTCCTTTTGCTTATCGCTTCATCAATCGGTGCCGCCACCAATAACTTCCTGGTAACCGCCATCCTCTTCGGCATCGTGTTCATCGCCCTGGGTATTCACTGGCTGACCCGCAACCGCATCTCTGTTTTCGGGAGGGGCCACCTGATGATTTCCGTAGACCAGCCTGCTTATGCGGGGTTGGAAGGAAAGATATCCGCTTTTCTCAAGGAACAGCTGGGCGGCCTCAGGCTGGAGACGATGTCCGTAGTAGATAACCGCGTCAGCCTCCATTACCTGTACCGGCGCCGCACCGACTTTAACTGGGCTGCTTTCACCAACGACCTCAATCAACTGGCCGGTCCGGCCAAGGTTGAGTTATTTATCGGATAGTGCCGGAAGATAGGGCTGACATATATCAGCGGTCTGCCTTAACGCGCTGTCCAGCCCCCGTCCACCACAATCTCACTTCCGGTGGATAACCTTGCCTCGTCCGAGGCAAGATAAAGGACGGCATAGGCAACATCAATGGGTTTACCCAGAAACCCGATGGGTTGAACCTGCTCCATATTTTTCCCCAGGGTTGCGTCCTTGAGCATGGGGGCCGTCATCGCCGTTTCAATAATACCGGGATGAACGGAATTAACACGGATATTATAGTCGCGGCCTGCTTTGGAACACTCAAGGGCAGCCGCTTTGGTAAACAGCCTTACGGCACCCTTGCTGGCGCAGTACGCCGACGTATTATCAATGGTGCCGATGAGACCAACGGCCGAGGACATATTAACAATCGAACCGCCGCCGGTCTTTTTCATGGCTAATATCGCGTATTTCGTGCCCAGGAAAACGCCGTCCAGGTTGACACTCATCAGCCAGCGCCATTCCTCCAGAGACATTTTTTCTAACTCTTTGATAAGCATGACACCGGCATTGTTCACGAGGATATCCAGCTTCCCGAACTCAGCTAAAGTCTTTTCGATGACCTGGCTCCAGTCACTTTCACTGGTAACATCGTGTTTCACGAAGATGGCCTCCCCGCCTCCACGTTTTATTTCCTTCACCACCTCTTTACCATTAACCTCATTAATGTCGCTGACGGTAACTTTAGCCCCTTCCTTCGCTAATAATAATGCCGTGGCCCTGCCCAGACCGCTGGCCGCACCCGTCACAATAGCTACTTTACCTTTAACGCGGTCCATTTTAATCTCCTTTAATAGAATTTATTAACGCCGTACTTGTTCTCCGCAATTATAAGCCCGAGGGTAGCCCCGGTCAATGGCAGCGTCTCCACGATATTATTTAATAATGTCATGCCGATTGAATCGGCATCCAGACACCCCCCCAAGATTCTTCCCCTTCAGCCGAAGGGTCAGAATGACAATATGAAAGTACTGGATTCCCGCCGGAGTTTACCCCGATTTCATCGGGGCGGGAATGACACCAAATCATTGCTAAACACTCTCATCACTACACACTGGCATCTCATCATCACAGATGTTATCATGATAGAATAACAAGGATGCAAGGCATGGATATCGACCTGTCTTTTATGGGCGCTGCCCGCGGCGTGACCGGCTCGCGGTACCTGGTAGAGGCCAATAATATAAAGCTCCTGGTGGACTGCGGACTTTACCAGGAAAGGGAATTCCAGGACAGAAACTGGGAACCCTTCAGATGCACGCCAGGAGAACTGGCGGCTGTCCTGCTGACCCACGCCCACCTGGACCACTCTGGACTGCTCCCCAGGCTGGTAAACGATGGTTTCCGGGGCAGGGTGATCTGTACTTCCGCCACGGCCGATATCGCTAAAATCATGCTCCTCGACTCGGCACACCTGCAGGAAGAAGACGCCGCGTATAAGAAGAAAAGGCATATCAGAGAGGGTAGAAAAGGCCCCTATCCTGAAATTCCGCTCTATACAGTCGCCGATGCCGAAGCATCTTTTCGACTATTTGCTCCCGTCGAATACAATCAACCGGTAAACATCGGCAACGGCATCGAAGCCACTTTTTACGATGCCGGCCATGTGCTGGGCTCATCCATGATAAAGCTGGTTATCAGCCAGGGAGGAGAAAAGAGGAGCATCGTTTTCTCTGGAGACATCGGCCGGTGGAACCGCCCGATATTGCACGACCCGAGCGTATTCCACAGGACAGACTATGTCGTGATGGAATCCACCTACGGCGACCGGGCACATGAAGGCACCGAGGAAATCGGCGATGACCTGGTGGAGATAGTTAAAGCGGCCTTCGCCGCCGGGGGTAATATCATTGTCCCCAGTTTCGCTTTACAGCGCACTCAGGAAATACTTTACTATCTCAATACATTGTTGAGGGAAAATCGCATACCTGACCTGACGGTCTATCTCGACAGCCCGATGGCGATAAAAATCACCGAGGTTTACAAGCGACACGCCGAGCTGTTCGACAGCGAGATGAAAGACCTTATACGCCGGCACCAATCGCCTTTCGACTTCCCAGGCCTGAAAATGGTGGAGACCGTGAAAGAGTCAAAAGCCCTGAACGCAATTACCGGCACGGTCATGATTATCGCCGGTTCCGGGATGTGCACCGGCGGCCGGATAAAGCACCACCTCGTCAATAACATCTCGCGGCCGGAGTGCACCGTATTATTCGTCGGCTATCAGGCGGAAGGCACCCTGGGCAGACAAATACTTGACGGCGCCAGGAACGTGAGAATCCACGGACAGCAGTATCCTGTCCGCGCCCGGATAGTCCAGATACAGGGTTTTTCAGCCCACGCCGATAGAGACGAGCTTCTAAAATGGCTTTCCAATCTTTCGGCAAACCCCAGGCATGTTTTCATTACCCATGGAGAATTCAAAGCCGCCGAGCAGTTCAGTGATTTTTTAAGGGAAAAAACCGGCTATGAGACATCGGTGCCGACATACGGCACGAAGGTCCGGCTGGAATAAAAATAAGGTCAATCGGTCCTTCACCTGTGAAGGATAAAGGAGTGCCCATGAGCGCCGAATATGAAATCAATCAACTTGCCAAAGAAGAATCGTGGCGGATGTTCCGCATCATAGGGGAACTGGTCGAAGGCTTCGATACCCTGGCTGATATTGTGCCCGCCGTGACAATCTACGGCTCCGCCCGACTCAAAGCCGATAACAAGTGGTATGCGCAGGCCGAAGAAATCGCTCGCTTACTGGGTAAGGCCGGCTTCAACATCATGACCGGCGGCGGCCCCGGTTTCATGGAAGCCGCCAATAAGGGAGCGCGGGATGCCGGAGTAAGGTCGGTGGGGCTGAATATTCATCTAACACCGGAACAGGCGTGCAATATCTATACGGACAAGTCAATCACTTTCCACCACTTCTTCGTCCGCAAGGTTATGCTGGTAAAGTATGCTACCGCCTTCATCATCATGCCGGGCGGACTGGGCACTCTGGACGAACTCACCGAAGTATTGAATTTAATACAAACACAGAAAATGAGACCCTTCCCGGTAATACTGTTCTCCAGCGAATACTGGTGCGGTTTACTCGACTGGCTAAAAGACACGGTGCTGGCTGAAGGCGCCATTTCGGAGGAAGACTTCGAACTGCTGCGGGTATTCGATTCTCCCGCTGAGGTTGTCCGTGCCGTGGAGAAATGGTACACCAGGCAGGAGGTCACGGGCAGAAGAGCACTGCAGAGATAGTTATTGCCTGCTCTCGTCACTGTAAACAGGTAGAAATTCTTAAAAAGGGCGCGTGGTCAGGTAACGTATTGCCAGTTATCAGCCATACGCCCTAGTCTTTTACAGCGCCTTTCTTCCAGGTCTCCGCTCTCTCGATAAGCTCCCTGGCGGCATTAAGCGCATTCGCCGTGTAGCGGGGTCCGCCAATCATCACCGCCAACTCTTTGAAACGCGCTTCCCCCTTAAGGGCTTCAATAGTGCTTACCGTCCGGCCGCCGGTGCTCTGTTTGCTGACGCGGTACTGGGCATCGGCGAAGGCGGCAATCTGCGGCAGGTGCGTCACACATATTACCTGATGGTGCCGCGAAAGTTTCCACAGCTTCCTGCCGATGACCTCGCCGCTCCTCCCCCCGATACCGATATCGATTTCATCGAAGATAAGCACCGGAATCGTGTCCGCTTCCGCGAGGGCGCTCTTCAACGCCAGCATAAAACGCGATATCTCACCGGTGGAGGCAATTTTGTCCAGTGCCTTGGCAGGCTCACCCGGATTCGTCGAAGCCATAAAAACCACATCGTCGACACCGCTGGTACCGAACCTGTAGCCCGCCCCAGGCGGGCCGTCAGGGAATGGAATTCCTTCCGGAGAGGTCTCCTGCGTAATCGACACGGCAAATTCCACCCGCGCCATACTCAGTTCGCCAAGCTCTTTTTTCACCACCCCGGCCAGTTTTTGCGCCGCCCGGGTCCTTTCCTGAGAAAGCCTCGAGGCAAGGGCACCCATCTCCTTTTTCAATTGTCCTCTCCTGGCTTCCAGCTGCTCGCGCCGCTCCCCGGAATTGGTGAGCCCCTCCAGTTCCCGCTCCGCTTTAGCGAGGTAATTCAGCACCTCGCCAGCGGAACCGCCGTATTTCCTCTTCAAACTTCTGATGAGTTCTAGCCTGTCTTGAACCTCCTCGAGACGCTGCGGGTCAAAGCTAAGATTATCACCGTACGAATGGACTTCACGAGCCAGCTCTTCGAGTCCGTGTATCATCTCCTCCAGATAGCCCATCTTCGTCTGCAGGGAGGGGTCGGTTTCGACCATCTGTTTCATCAGCGGCAGGGCTTCGTTAGCCTTATCCACCACCGAAGACGAGGCGAGAGCGCTGTCATCGCCGTAGATTATCCGGTAAATTTCATAGGAAGCCGTTTTCAGCTTTTCCGCCGAGGTCAGGAGGATGAGTTCTTTGCCCAGCGATTCTTCCTCTCCTTCCTGAAGTTCCGCCCTTTTGATTTCATCAATCTGGAAATTGAGCAACTCCATATGCCGGGATAGCTCCCGTTCGTCCCGGGATAAAGCCTGAATTTCACGCTCCACCTGATGCAGCTCCATGGCTTTGACGCCAAAATTATGTCTCTTCTCCCGGGTATGCGCGTAGGCATCAAGGTTATCCAAATGATGGCTCTTGTTCAGCAGCGAGAGATGCTCGCTCTGACCGTGGATATCAACCAGAGCCGCGCCGATATCCCGCAGCAACGCCCTCGATACCGCCTGCCGGTTCACCCGCGGCGTGGTACGACCCTGCCGGCGAAAATCGCAGGTGAGGAGAATGGTATCATCACCGGCTTCCAGTCCCTTCTCCGCCAGCAACTCACGCATCGGTCTGTTCTCTTCTTTATCAACGTCACGAAATATCCCTTCAACCTGAGCTTCATCAGAGCCGTGACGTATATCTTCTTCATGCGCCTGTCCGGATAGAAGGGCTTCGACGGCATCGACGACCAGCGACTTGCCGGCGCCGGTCTCTCCGGTAATTACGTTCAATCCTTCGGCCGGCTTCCAGTTTATCTCCTCGATGATGCCGAACCCTTTTACCGTCAGTTCGTCAAGCACGTTTTATCGCGCTCCCTCTTTACTCTCAGTATTGCGTTCATCCTGTGCAATTTCAAGGTTCATGGGTATCCCCTGGAACGGCAGCTGTAAAGCCCTCTTCAGGTCGTTGGCGTTGCGGGGCGCATAGGCCTGCCAGTGATTATTGAAAAAGGCAAAGAGCATCCGGGCTTTTTCTCCGGCGGCTCTAACCCTGTCCGCCAGCCCGGCGATTTCCTCCGGAGAATAGAGATAACGGTAACGCGTTTCACTATCACCCGTCCACCAGTCTTTAGCGTTCCTCCCGTGGAAGCGGAAATAGGCCATATCAGCCGTCGCGGGCACCTCCGCCGCCACCGAGGTGCTGAACTTCGGCTCGTCAACCTGCACCCAGGCCATATTATGTTCCCGGAGAAACCGGGCGGTGCCTTCGTCATCGCTCCAGCTGCGGTGCCTTAGCTCCACGGCCAGTTTATACTCCCCGAACGCTTTAGCCACCGCCCCGAGTATCTGCATTCCATAGTCGTCATTTTTAAAGCTGGGCGGGAACTGAGCCAGCAATGCGCCGAGCTTGCCGTATTTCACCAGGGGTTCCAGGCTTTTTTTGAACCTATCGACGTCGCCCTGAGCAACGACCGCCTCTTCTCCAGTAGCTTCTTTATACATTTTGGGGTGGGTGAACTTTTGCCAGAGCTTGACCGCGAACAGGAAGCCCGTCGGCACACGGCGCGCCCAGTTATAAACGAAACCAGGGTCGGGCGGCCGATAGAAGGAGCTGTTAATCTCCACGGTGTTGAAGAACTGGCTGTAATACTCCAGCTCATTTATCTTACCGGCGGGGTAGAAATAGCCCTTCCAGGTGCCTTCACCTTTCGGGTAAGACCAGCCGGATGTGCCGATATAGATATTGGCTCCAGAGGACATTTTCCCCTCCCGAGGTAATTATACGAGAATATTTGGAATTTTTACACCGTCTTCAAAATATGTATACCTCACCCCCTTTTGTCCCTTCAGGGAGAACCTTCAGGGTGAACCCCCTCTCCTACCAACTCGCCAGCAAGAGTCAATCCTAATCTGGTAGGAGAGGGGGGAGAGTTTGAGAGGGGGCTGTGCCCCCTCTCTCTTTTACTCCCCTCTCCAGCCAAGAAATTTTCGGCCTTGCATAGAGTCCAAGCTGGAGAGGGGATACAGGGGTATGGTAAAAACAATCAACCGAATAAGAATAGAGCGCGTTTAGTAGATAATTGCCATTTTACACAAAAATATGAATAATTTTACAAAATAATAAAGCCCGGCAACACAAAACCGAATGTTTAAACCTACATATTGTGCTACCGGGCTTTAATTAATTAATCCGCTGGTAAAAGAGGTGTATACACGCCCGCTTTCAGTATGGCGAATCTCAATGCCAGACCGCCGATTATCTCGCTGATTATGGCTGTAATCAATATTCCGGAGGAAGCCTCCCCGGCATAATAGGTGGCAATTGATATAGCTATCGGTATTACTATGCCGAACAGAAAAACCCCTACCCAGAAGAGCGGTGCCAGACTGCCTCCGATGAGCCTCTTGACGGCATCTCTGGCCGCGGCGCTGCTGTAGGTGGTGTTCCACAGGTAAACACCGATGATAATAGCCAGAGCTATCAGCACGACACGGATAATGTTCTCCAGCATCGCCAGCTGGGATTGGTCTCCGGCCATAGTGATAGCCAGGAGTATGGCCAGGCCGCCGGTGAGACCGCAGGTGACGAAAAGGACCGGCACAATCGCCGAATTCCATACCTTGATGGCGCTGACATAGCTGACGGCGAAGCCGGTATAGATTGACTGGGCAAAGGCAAAGATGCCCGCCAGTACCTTGAAGGTGGTTATCGCCCCGGTCGCGTCGGGGAACCACTGGCGTAAGATAAGTGTGATAAAGGTAAGACCGATGAACAGCATGATGAAGATGAAGCCCCGCGCTATCCAGGATGTCTTCGGCTTCATAAACATGCGCCAGAACCGGAACGGATGGCTCAGGTGTATCATGTAGGATATGCCCATGAGCAGGGAGAGCAGCCAGGCCACGAACATGCCCGTCAAATTATCGAAGTAAGCGGAAGCCAGGTATAGACCGCCGCTGATACCTCCCAGGAAAAAGGCGAAGGCGATAAAATTGCCCCTGCCATCTATCCAGTCTTTCTGTTGCTGGGCTTTTACCATAAATTCATATGGTTTTATGTTACTCATTTCCTTAAGCCTCCCCTTCTGCTTTTTCAGTCGATATAAGAAATTGACGGCTCCGTGTCAAACTCGGGATGGAACGCATGGCCGTGCTTTTCTTTGATTATCCGGTTAATCTCGCTATTCGGGTCATCCAGGTCGCCGAAGTGTATGGCTTTCGTCGGGCAGATGATAACACAGGCCGGGGTTGCATCGCGGTCAACGCCCGGTGTCAATCCCAGCGCTATGCCGGAATCTATCCTCTCCTTGCAGAAGACACACTTCTGAACCACGCCAGGCTGATGCGGATAGAGCGTCTTCCCTATCTTTTCGTGCTCGGTCAATTCCTGTCCGGGGAAGTATTGTGAATCCCCGTCCTCATACATTGAGCGCATCTGATAAGGACAGGCAACCATGCAGTAGCGGCAGCCCACGCACTTGGTTTCATCAACCCAGACAATCCCGTCTTCCCGCTGCTGGGTGGCCCCGGTGGGACAGACCTTCACGCATTTCGGCTCGGCGCAATGATTACAGCGTACCGAATAAATGAGCTTGGTTACCGCCGGGTATTTACCCTTCTCTCCTATCAGCACCCGGTTCCAGAAAATATTGGGTGGGAGGAAATGCTCCGCCTTACAGGCCAGCATGCAGGCATCACAACCGATACATCTCTTTAGTTCTATTGCCATTCCCCATCTCATAGCGGTTTACCTCCTACTCCGTCGTACTCAATTCTATGGTCGATTTTGTAGACTTTGACCATCGTGGCTGTTTCCTGGCTCCAGCACACCGGGCAGGCGTGCTTGAAGTCCGATTCCAGCAGGATATTGAAGTTAGTACCTTTGCCGTAGGCAATAGGCGCTCCCTTGGCCCAGGCGCCGGAACAGGCGGATATAGCTATTGTCTTGGGATGTTGACCCTGCATTGTCTTTAAAGTGCCGGTGGTCTTGCGTCCGTATGACGACTCCAGGCAGATAAGGTCGCCGTCTTTTAAGCCCTTCTTTTTAGCGGCGTCCTCATTCATGGTGATATTGTAGGTGTACGGATTGAGCTGGCTGACCTCGTCCAGCCAGGGCATTTCCATGGTATAGGTGCCGTTGTGCAGTATATCGCGGTAGGAGAAGCTGTAAAGGTCGAACTCTTTTGTCTCTTCCCTGGCCACCTGCGGCGTGAAGTAGCTGATAAGAGGTGTAAACTGCTCCCACTCAAGCTCCACACCCGCCTTCTTGGCATTTTCCATTATCCCCGGCCTGAGTTCGGCGATATGCTCCATGTAGATGGGTACCCGCACGTCTACATACCAGCGCCAGTAAGCTTCCTTGACCTTCTTGGGCCAGTCGATGGAGCCATGCTCCGAGATATATTCCAGGCCGTGTTTTTCGCCGAAGTAGAACTTGAAGGCGCGGTCCATCATCTCATGGTATGAAATCTTCTCTTCGGGCTTGATGAGTACGGTTACCTTTTTCGGGTCTATTTGTTTCACATCCCTGACACTGGCTATGTCGCCGCTTATCAGCGCTTCGCCGCCGAAGCTGGAGAAATAGACATTGTAGTATTGATTCATCTCTCCTCTCATGCCGATTCTATCGGCAAGGTCCCAGAGAGCTTCGACCTTATTCCGCCGCTCGTAGGCAGGCTTGACCACCGGCTGCCTGATAGGGAAGCTCCAGCCTTCCATGCCAATGGGATGGTTAAAGAAGGGACCATGCGCCCCAAAGAGGCAGTATGTCTCCAGCGGATGGCAGTCGGGCAGGACGATATCGGCAAAGCCCTCGCAGAACTCGTTGGGTAGTATATTAATGGATACGATGAACGGTATCTTCTTAAAGAAATTTTCGGCTATTTCGCGGTTCTGGGTGCTGCGCACCATGTTGGCGCCGAAAATTATCGCCATTTCTATCTCGTAAGGCCGCCCCAGCTTATCCCAGTATTTATCGAAGTCCGATGTTACCGGCTGGGGAGAGAACGATGCCGTCGGCACCAGCTCCTTCATGAGAAAAGTATTGGGCACCTGGGATTCCTCTACCGGCCAGGGTTTATGCTCCATGAAGGTACCGGCCGTCAGCATGCCGTCCTTGCAGGGGTAAGGTATGACCTTGAATCTACCCGTCTCCGGGTAGCCGCCGACGTAGGCCGGCCAGCCGAGAGTGCTACCGGGGACATCCATGGCGCCCACGATGGCGTTGAGCAGGCACATGGCGCAGTAGCTCTGCGCCGAGTTGGTATGGCCCTGGCCGCCGCGGAACATGATGGCCGCTACCGGCCGCAGGGGGAGCTTTTCTCCCTCGATTTCAATGGTGGCGCCGACCATCGCCGCGTCAG
>JBGPRB010000041.1:0-15283 GCA_041489355.1 Dehalococcoidia bacterium | reverse complement strand
TTCTTCAATCGTCGCCGGTCGTTTGAGTGGGCGTGTAAGCTTGAGGAAGATACTCATCGTTTCGTGCCTTGGCACCGCCTTATTATACCTGCTGCCTATTTTAGCCCAAAACGCCACTCAGCTTATAATCCTTGTAGGTATCACGGGGTTACTCCAGGGTGGTGCCGTAACATCTACCGCTTCTCTTATCGGCCTGTCACTGCCTGTTAGTCAGCAGGGTATAGCTTATGGTCTATCCCAGAGTGCCACTTCTTTGGGTAACGGACTAGGGCCAATAATAGGAGGTAGTTTGGCCTCATTCATAGGTTTGAGGTATGTATTCGGCGCGTCTGTGGGGCTCTTTTTGCTTGCCGGCACGCTCGCCATAAAGTTCATCGCCAGGCAACCTTTGAAGGAGTCGTAACCGAAGTTCAATATTTATTAAGCATGAATTCGAGTTCATCTGGGGCTCGATAGCCGAACGTTCATACACAAGGATGTCGTGGATAACCCAATAAGCCAGAATGTAAAATCAGGCAGGCAATTTATTTTTAAGAAACATTAGTACTCAGTACGTGAATGCTTTACTCTAGATGACCAAAAGGGCTATTATTTCCAGAAAGGGGCTCTTAGGTAGCATTGAAGGGCCGCCTTGAAATGATGAGGTGGATTAAAACGCTAAAGCAAAAGGAGGAATGTAATGTTTGATCAAAAGTCTACAATGGTTTTCAGGGATCCTGTGCCACTTAGCGAAGGCGGCTACCCCGGATTCAATCCCCGGACGGAAAAGGTAAAGGGAATGATTATCGAGTATGATACCGCCGTGACAATGCGCGATAACATAAAGATATACGTCGATATCTATCGCCCGGGCAGGGAAGGTAAATACCCCGTTCTTATAGCCTGGGGGCCTTATGGTAAACACGGCCGTATAAGATTAGAGGATATGGTGAACTGCGGCTTGGAAGACCACATCTTTAACGAGTACACCAAATTTGAAGCACCTGATGCCGTTTACTGGTGCAAAAATGGCTATATTGTTATCAATGCGGACCCGCGTGGTACCTGGAATTCTGAAGGAGACCTGACATTATTCAGCGAGCAGGAAGTAGCAGATTGCTACGACCTCATCGAATGGGCCGGCACCCAGGGCTGGAGTAACGGTAAAGTTGGTATGCATGGTGTCTCCTATCTGGCTTGGACGCAGTGGAAAGTGGCGGCGGCCAAACCGCCGCATCTGGCGGCGATAAATCCTTGGGAGGGAGTGAGCGATTTTTATCGTGAGCTTGCATTCCACGGGGGCATCCCGGAGACATATTTTTACCCCATATTTCAGAATAACGTAAGCTTCTCGAAAACGCGGGTAGAAAATTTGCTGGAAATGGCAAAGCAGCATCCGCTATTTGACGACTACTGGGTAAGCAAGAATGCCGACCTATCAAAGATAACAGTGCCGGCCTTGGTCGTGGCGAGCTGGACAGACCACGGCCTCCATAACCGCGGGACACTCGAAGGCTTCAGGAAAATCGCTTCCAAGGACAAGTGGCTAATTGTTCACGGGCGGAAGAAGTGGCAACACTATTATCAGAAAGAAAATGTGGAAAAGCAGAGGCAATTTTTCAACAGGTTTTTAAAAGGTATCGATAACCGTGTAAAAGACTGGCCCGGAGTCACGCTGGAAATCAGAGAAAAATACTATGTCGGAAATACCAGGACCGAAAACGAATGGCCGCTGGCGCGCACCCAATATACGAAACTTTTCTTGAACGCGAGTGACGGAAAATTAAGCAAGTCTCTGGTTAAAAAGGAAGCTCATGTTTGTTATAAGGTAAACGGTATAAAAGACAAGACTCAGAACGCCCGCTTTGAATGCAGGTTTGACGAAGATACTGAGCTAACCGGATATATGAAGCTGAAACTTTGGGTGCAAGCGGACGGCAGCGACGATATGGATTTGTTTGTCGCGATAGAGAAAATTGATCGCGCCGGGTATATTGTCCCGTTCGCGTTCTTTGGCAACCATGATGATGGCCCTGTCGCTCTTGGCTGGCTGCGAGTTTCCCATCGTGAACTTGATGAGGAGAAGTCAACACCTTACCAGCCTGTCCACAAGCACCAGAGAGAAATAAAACTTAAAGCCGGGGAAATCGTTCCGGTTGAGATCGAAATTTGGCCTTCAAGTACCCTGTTCAAGCGGGGCGAGAAGCTGCGGCTTTTAGTGCAAGCCAGTGATATCTATTCGTATCCCGAAGGTGGACACATGAATGCGCATACAACCACCGTAAACAGGGGCGAACATGTAATCTATACCGGCGGTAAGTACGATTCTCATCTTCTTGTACCGGTCATCCCTGCTGATTGAACTCATCAGACATCGAAAATGTTTAATCGATCTTTACTTTTTACCCGAAGGTCACTTTTCATCGTAATGGGACATATCATAATAGACCAATTTGTCACACCAATAATATCTTGAAAGATTAAATACCACTTGTTCTAATGGCCTGGTACGGGCTAAGAAAAGTTGAAACAGGGTCGGTCCTTTGCTTTTCTTTAGTATTAAACCGTCAAATGTTCCACTAGACTTGGCGAGTGCCATAACAAACTAGCATTAGCGGCACGTTCATCGAACTGTGATTGTCTGATTGACCCAAACAGCGCCCACAACATAACCTGTATAGGGACATTTATTGTCATAACCCTGCCAGCTTAAGCACAATAATCCTTTCTTAAGAGCCCGAACCTATGATATACGGCGCATATAAACGAAAATAGCGTCCATATAAGCTCGTAAATCGAGCCTGATAAGACCACTGGCAGATTCGACAGGATATAGTAGGATACTTTAACCAGGGATATTAGCAGTTAAACGCTCTTATTGATGACATTGAAACATCCTAAGTGCAAGAAAATAGCTCTGATGGTTGTTAAAAGGTAATCAAGTAGCCGCTTCTAGTAGGTTTGAACAGTTGATTCTGCACCCGGGATGCAGATGCACCAAGGACACTCCTGGTGGGCCAATAGGAAAATTGGCCACAGCCCTGTTTAATTTATGGTTCTGAATGCAGAAATAGTATATCCAGTCATGTCCTCACACTATGCCACCGGGTAGGAAAGTAAATTGCCCCCTTCATTCTCCCCCTGAACCTCTATTAGTCTCATCTACAGTATCTGGGGGATTTTACGTATTTCTTGCTGAGTGATCGTTCTGTGCAGCACGACTTCGCCTGATGTCCGTGATCCTTTCCAATTCGCGCAAAATAATTTCTTTCATCAGCCTTGGGTCCAACCCGTATCTGGCCCACAGTTCCACTAGGTCCCGCACTGCTTGTTCCTTGTGGTACCGGCGAGCTTGTCCATCTCGAATGTATCCTGCCGCTTCCACATCATATTTACTAATGGATTCCACCAGGTGCTTAATTACATGCTCTTCATTCAAGTGCTCGCGCAGCAATTCCGTTTCCTCTGGATCTTTCATGGCGTGAGCGATGTCCGTTAGTCCAAGTTGGAAAGCATGCTCGGCGATAACATATAGATCAACGTGCAACTTCTGAGCCAACGCCTTCGGAGTCATATGAATAGCAGGCGAACACCGGAATCCGAAAAGCCTGCGGCCGAGCTTTTTACGTTCAAGTTCTTCGTCTTCATAGTCTTCTGATTGCTTCCTTTTCCAAAATATGAATTCCTCCTTTTCCTTTCGACCCCATAATCTGGTTTAGATCATACTCAATGGGACTAAGTTTTATCATTCGACTGCTTTTTAAGCCAATCCATGGGCGAAAATCGGTGATGTTGAATGGATATCTGGATTGTTGTAAAGTGCAAATACTGATTTACCATTTCTAAAGTTGTATGCCCCAAAATTTCCTTTAACGAAAATACATCACCCCCGTTTAAAAGATAATTCGTCGCAAACGTATGACGGCATAGATGCGGGTGAAGTCTGGATATTCCACTGGACTTCGCCAGTCTGTTGAAAAATAGCTTCAGGGCATTAACTGACATCGGTCTTCCGTCGGCAGTAAGAAAAACAGTATCGGAGTTTTTACCTAAAAGCCTAGGCCTGCCTTTGTTGATGTAGTAATTCAAAGTCGTCCTGGTGTAATCGCCAAAAGGTACTATTCTTTCCTTTGCGCCCTTTCCTAAGACTTTTAGGTAATATTTTTCAAGGTTAAGGTGGCCCAACTGTAAGGAGCATACTTCCGACGCCCGTAAACCGGTGTCTAGCATCAGTATTAATATCGCGAGGTCACGCATACCCATCGGATGCTTTTTATTGATACAACGAAAGATTTTATTAATCTCTTCGGGTGTCAATGGTTCGATTATTTTACTGGGAGCCTTGGGAATCTTCAGATTCGTAAGACGGTTTTCGGATGTAAAGCCTTCACGGAATAACCAGGAACTAAAAGCCTTTAACGTCCGCACATGGCACTGGACGGTTTTAGGGGATAGATTTTTCTGGCTATTACCGGGGTAACGGCTCAATTTTTTTCGTTGTTGTAGGTAAAGAACATAGTTACGGGCGGTAGTGATATCAAACGTGGATAAATTATCCAGCAGCCCATTTCTCTTCAGATAGCACAAAAAAAGCGTTAATAACTGGGTGTACCATTCGACGGTATAGGTGCTCTTGCCTTCGACGGAATTACTCACGCGATATTGTTGGATGAGTTCCTGGAGGCGCGGCAGTGTGGGTTTTGGCCCGGTAATTGGTGCGGCTCTGTTAACCATCTTTTTGCTCTCCCAGGCCGCCCCAAAAAAAGAGCGGCGTATTTTCTCGAAATACGTCGCCCATATAGATCTTAGCAGGCTCTCTCGCAAGAGCCACCGGCGATATCAGGTCCAGGGCAGAACTGCCTGTAGTAATTACAGCGAGTTTATTCTCAGGTTACCGACAGCTTCACCCCGATAATATTAATAACAAATATCACGATTGTTGTCAAGTGGGTGCGGTGTTGCAAATAACACGCCCGTATAATAAAATCAGGGTGTCGGTAGACCGGTGTTTAAACCACCTGATTTTACAAAAAGTTGTTTGACTAAAACACAGAATCAGGTTTGGTGAGCCGCCAGGGACTCGAACCCTGAACCTGATGATTAAGAGTCATCTGCTCTGCCAGTTGAGCTAGCGGCCCAGACTATTACTGCTGTTCCTCATTTTATCATTATAAAATGTCTCGTGGCAAGCGTATTGAAGCTAACGGGCAGGGCGGTCATAAGAAAAAGCTCTCCCATATTAAATAATGGCAGAGCTTTCTACATAACTTGTATCCGGTTTATATATGCAGATTTTTCTATCGAGTCGCGGATTTATTAGTTTTGTGCGTGCTCGGTAAGTTTAACCTTTTGTATCGGCGCCAGCAAATTGCCATCCGCTGTCATAATATCCTTTGAGGCAACGATGTTTGCATCCGGATGGGCGAGCCGAAATTTTTTCATAATATCATCGTGTTCCTGGAAAGGCTGTTTTTCCTTCCTGTCAGGGACATTTTGCTCTTCATTTCTTTTCTTTCTAATCCATAGTATTATCATATTTTTACCTCCAGCGGCGTTTTATTCTTTTATTATCAGGCTCCTGACTAACTGCATTATCTCGATATGCCGGTCGTAGCGGAGCCGGCAGCACTAAATTAGCTTGTAGTGAGATAAAATTCCGGTACCGGGACGCTGTTATTTGACTTCGCTCCATAGCAATAGAAACAGCCTTTATCGATGGTGATTTTATATTTGGCGCATCCTGGCAGTGAGAAGCTCACGGTACCGTTCTGCATCGTTAAATAAGTCTCCGGGGGTATTTCACCGGAGCCCGCGTTTACTTTTTCCCATCGGTCAATGTCGGCCTGTACATAGATGCCGATATTGAGTGTCATATAGCGATAGCTGTGTATAAGCTCATCGGTATTGGTTATGGACATAGTAAATAGCGTATCGGCCGTTACCCCGGAAGTGTCGACATGGAAGAGGTCGCCGGGAGTTACGTTACCTATAGCATTACCGAATCCATTCAGTTGTGGCGCCGCTGATGCTTCAGCAACTTCAATAGTCGTGGGAATGTTACCGGCCAGAGCGTTGTCATAAGCGTAGGCTACCGGCCAGGGAGCCAGTAGCAAAGCCGCAATCAAAGGGAAAAGCAGTTTTCTTTTCATTTCTTCGGACTTTTTAACTTGAGAGATTGAAGTTGCGGTAAAGCTTACGTTCCGGGTCTTCTCTCACGGTCTAAGCTTATCGCTGGAGCGAGTAATAAATTATAAAAAGCTGGGGTTAAGCTGTAAACAATAAATAAATGTTTTACGAGAAAGTATTAGAGGTTACGCTTTGGTGGGATACCGGAGTAAAAAATAAGGGAGGGCCTAGCGGTTCATCGGCTAAGCCCTCTATCTATTGGGCGGTTATCCAGCTGGGGAACAGCTTAATATTAACGGCTATTATTTCAGTTTTTGCCTGTGCGAGTATTGAAAAGCGGGTCGATGGCGGCGGCAGTATTGCGTTTCAGCGTATCCTCTATCCGCGTTTTCAGTGTGTCAATCCCGAAAGGTTCGGTAAGGTAGTTATCGGCACCCAGATTAAGACCCCTGACCGTACCATCGCCGGTGTCCCAGGTGCTGAGCATCATAATGGGAACCTGGGTCCATTGCCGGATCTGCAGACATATCCCGATACCATCAAGCGTTGGCACGACGATGTCCAGAATAATGAACTCCGGTAGCTCGGTATCGAGCATGTCTTTAAGATAGATACCGGTACGCTGGGTATTAACTATTTCATATTTACCGTCGTTGAGCTCTTTTTGTAGTAGACTCACTAATACCGGGTCGCGAGTGACAGTAAGGATTTTTGTTTTTGCTAACATGTTAGCCTCCTTATAGTGGTTGTTTAATTTTCTGGTATAAGACTAACATCGCGGCAATAAACAGGGCATAAACGGCAATAATGAGAAGATAAATATCTTATTAATGATGGGGTGGAGGTAGGCGAGTCAATTGAAACATATGTTAAGAGGGTAAAGATAGTTTACATAATGATATGGATAAAAGCAAACCCTTTACTCGATGGAGTTGTTATATTTTCGGTTAATTTGTTATTGGTTAAGGACTATTTTTTCAATGTTTCAGAATGATATTTACGCGTCAGCATGATTTCCAGGAAAATGATTGGCTTGGGGATTATTTTAAAGTTGAGGGGGCCGTGAGGCAATCCCTTGGAGATGGAGACAATAGCTGGGGAGTTGATGATGTGCTTTTCCTGTTCCTTGCCCAGGCATATCTCGACCTCAGCCCCGCCGAAATCACGGACATTCATCGGGTTGGTACCCAGGAAACAAAGCAGCTGGTGGAAATCAGAGTGAAAATGAGGCTCCTTTAACATGAGTTCCGGCTTGTAGATTACATGGTGTGTAAGAATACACTCGGCATCCATCTCGTCGCCGTTTGCCGAAAGTCCCTCCAGTTGATGGTGTGTTTTGAAAGCTTCTCTCAGTATATGTTTGCCGTATTTCGTTTCCGCCATATATTTTACTCCTTGTCGCGCTGGGACGAATCGATACTCTCAATCCCCTTAATTCCAAGAACTTCTCCTGAAATATCGCTTGGGTTGTCATGGGTGACAAAGAATCGCATCAAGTTATATTACACTTTTTTGACGGTCTTTTTAACAGTTTTCTTGACCGCGACTGCTTTCTTTTTCGGGGGTGGTGGGCCCGATGGCTTCCAGATGCGGGTGAGAGATACTTCCAGGAATATAATGGGTTTGGTCACTTTTTTAATAATTATCGGGCAATGTGTCACACCCTTGGGGATGGAGACGACGGCAAGGGTATTAATCAGGTGCTTTTCCCCACCCAGAGTGAACTCGATTTCCGCCCCGAAGTCGGTAATATCCAGCGGATTACCTCCGATAAAGCAGAGCATCTCGGGGAAATCATGCGAATGAGGATGGTCGAAAGACATCGGCTTGGAGATGCAGTGGTAACCCATACTGCAGTCCGTGTCCAGCTCGCCATCATGCGCCACGATTGATTTTCCGGTGTAGTGTGCTATTTCCCTGATGAGTTTTTTGGTCAATATATTCTTTCCGTATTTTGTTTTGGCTGCCATATTAAGACCTCCATATTCTAATATCAGTTAAAAAGTAGCTTTTTATTATTCGTTTCCGGACGACCTTGTATAAGAGGTTCCGTTTCCCGCGGTGAAAAAGAATATCGGGCTGTCAATCCTGCGGAATATCAGTGGCAAGTGTTTCATACCCTTGGGGACAAATATCAGGCAGCTGTAATCGATGATGTATTGTTCGTCTTCCAGCCATAACTCGATTTCAGCGTTCAGTTTACGCGGATTTTCCCGATTGCTCCCGATAAACCCCAGGGTTTCATCGAAATCGTGGGCGTGGGCTATCTCCGTCTGAATATCCCCGGTGCCATACTTTTTCCACATCCAGTGGCAGTCCACGTAGAAAGCCCCCTTGGCCACCTTGTCGCTCAGGCCGAAGAGGGAAGTGTCATCCCAGTAGTTTCCTGCTTTCCTCTGCTCCTCTATTCTTTTTATGAACTCGGCGGGCGGCGGCTGCTGTGGCTTGGGATATTCCGTAATGATATATTTAGCGTACTTCTTCTCAGGCATTTTTCTCCTTTTATAATATGGTTTGCCGTTGTTTTTCTCACTACTCGTTTCCGGCTGTCCTGGTATATGAGGTCCCATTACCCATGGTAATGAAAAGAACGGGTCTGTCCAGCTTCTTCATACCGCAGGGACCATGGGACAGTCCGGCAGGTATATAGACGATACAACTCTTATCAACCAGGTATTGTTCGTCTCCCAGGTAGAAATCGAGTACGGCTCCAAGCTCCCTGGGATTTTTTTTATCGGTTCCCGCGAATATCCAGACTTCATCCCAGTCATGGGCGTGAGCTATCTCGGTGTACAAGCCTCCGGTTCCCTTCTGCTCCCACATCCAGACGCAATCTACGTAGAAAGCTCCCTTGGCTACAGCATCGGTCAACATGAACATGTGGGTACTTTCCATGTAGTTACCGGCTTTTCTTTGCTCTTCCAATCTTTTCAGGGCCTGGGGAGGTGGTGGCGGTAGTGGTACCTTGTTCTCCGTGATTATATACTTGGCGTATTTTCTTTCAACCATAACTCTCCTTATAAATAGGAAATTATTTACCTGATTTTACTCCTAACGGGATTGTTTAATCAATAATATCGGGATTTGAGAGAGTTAAACAAAAAGGGGAGTTGTTATAACTCCCCTCATTTTTTACATAAATGTAAGTATTTATAAGTTCTAAGGCACCGTGGCGATGTGGTAGCCCACGCCGGGGATGGTCTGGATGTATTTGGGGTTCTTGGGGTCCGGCTCCAGTTTACGGCGCAGCCGCCCGACGAAGACCCGCAGGTATTCCTTTTCCGATGAGTATTCGCTGCCCCAGACGCTTTGCAGGAGCATGTTGTGGGTAAGGACTTTATCGGAATTTACGGCCAGGTGCTGCAGCAGGGCGAACTCGGTAGGGGTGAGCGTTACCTCCTTGCCGTTTACCGTGACGTGCCTCTTGGCGAAATTAATCTCTAGGCCGTCGCTGACGAAGGTAGACTGGGCCGGGGCTACAGTGGGGTCGCCGCGGTGGCGGAAGGCTGTCTTGATTCTCGCCATAAGCTCAGCGATGCCGAAGGGCTTTGTTAAGTAGTCGTCAGCACCCAGCTCAAGACACTTGACCTTGTCATTTTCATCGCCGCGGGCGCTGAGTATGATGATAGGCACGTCAGACCATTCCCGTATGCGGCGGCACACTTCCACGCCGTCTATCTTGGGCATCATGAGGTCCAGTATGATAAGGTCGACGAAATCTTTCTGCACCGCTTCCAGAGATTCCTCTCCGTTGGTGGCGGTGATGACTTCATAATTACGTGCTTTGAGGTTCGTACTGAGTAATCTCAGTATCGCCGGGTCATCGTCTACGATAAGAATGTGTTTTTTGTCCATAGCTGTATCTCCCCTTTAGTTCACCGGCAGACTGAAGCTGAATTTGGCCCCTTTGCCCGGCTGGCTTTCCACCCAGATTTTACCCCCGTGCGTATTGATAATGCCCTGGCAAATAGCCAGCCCCAGTCCGGTTCCCTTTCTCCGTCCGGCCCTGCGGCCGTCTCCCTGGAAGAACCGTTCGAATATTCTCTGGTGCAGTTCCGGAGGAATGCCGACGCCTTCATCGGCCACGCTTACGATAACTTCTTTATTACTGGCATACGCTTTTATGTAGATATTCGTATTGTCGTCCGAGAACTTTACCGCATTCTCTACGAGATTGGTGAGCACTTCGCCAATGCGTACATCATCAATTTCGACCAACGGCATATCATCTGGAAAATTGATGTGAAGGGGGTGTTTGGCGGTAAGGTTATCCAGTCTGTCTTTTATCGAAGAAATCACATCAATAAGTTTGTGCGGCTTTTTCCTGACCTCCAGGGCATTGGCTTCCAGGCGTGACATTATGAGCAGGTCATCCACCAGGCGGGTCAGCGTATCGGCATCTTTATCTATAGATACCAGAAAGTCCCGCCGTGTCTGCTCATCGAAAATCACGTCCGGTTGCAGGAGACTGTTGGCAGACCCCTTTATCACGGCCAGAGGGGTACGCAGTTCGTGGGATACGTTGGCCAGGAACTCGGTGCGCATGGTATCGAGTTCCCTGAGTGCCTTGGCGCTGGATGCCTCTTCGTACAACTGGGCATTTCTTACCGCGATGGCTATCTCACGGCCGATTCCGGTAAGCAATTCGATATTATTATGGCTGAAGCAGCCGGAAAAATCGGTAGCTACCCCCATGACGCCGATAATTTCACCCAGGATAGTCAGGGGAACCCCGGCAAACGAGCGGTAGCCTCCGTTGCTCAGGAAGCCGAGGTCTTTTTCGGTGTATTTTGTCAGGTCTTCAATAACAACCGGTCCGGACTGCTCAAAGATGCGACCGATGATAGCGCTGGACATATTGATTTCTTCGGGTATGTCTATGACCATTCTTGGCGATAACCCGTGTTGACCCTTCAGCTTCAGCCGGTCGTTTTCACTGAGGTAAACGAAACTGGCTTCCATACCGGTACACTGGGCTACTTTCTCTAATCCTGAATCGATGATTTTTTGCAGGTCAAGAGATTGTGACACCGCCTGTGATACGGTGAGTAACGTATTGGTGATACGATTATGCCGTTCCAGTTCTTCCAATAGTAAACGGTTTTCCAGAACGAGGCGTTGCTTCTCCAGACCGCGTTTGATGACCGAAAGAAGGTTGTCCGGATTCAGCGGCTTCTCAAGGTAAGCAAAGGCGCCGCGATTCAACGACTGTACGGCATTCAGCACCGAAGAATGGCCGGTGAGCATTATAGCGATTATCTCTGGATGTGTCTCGATAACATTGGAGAGGAGTTCCGTGCCGTCGGCATCAGGCAGGCTGATATCGAGGATAGCGACGTTGTAGAAACGCTCTTTCAGCCGGGATATGGCCTCGCCGGCTGAAGGGACGGTCGCCACCTCATAGCCCTTGCTTTCCAGGATACGTTTGATGATTCCCAGAAAATCAAGGTCATCATCGACGACCAGAATGCTGTCTTTAGCCTTCATTTGCTCTCCCGGGATGACGTGACTTCTTACCTATTTTTTTTACGATGTCAGCAGCTTGGACAGGGTCGAATGGTTTATAAAGACAGGTTATCGCCGAAGCTGCCTGAGCCTTATCCAGGGCTTCTTTAACTTCGTTGCGGAAACCGGTCATCATAATGGTGAGTATATCGGGATTGATTTCTTTTAGCCTGAGAAGTGTCTCCAGGCCGTCTATGTTAGGCAGCTTGACGTCAATAAAAGCCATCTGGCAGGCTTTTTCCTGAGAAATAATCACGGCTTCTTCGCCGCTCCCTGCCGTCAGCACCTCGTATCCCTGAAGTTCCAGCACCTTTGTCAGGGTTTCGCAAATATCTGCGTCGTCATCTACGACGAGGATCGGCTGGCTGGCAGCTGCTTCATTAATCAGTTCAATTAACTGGTCAATTCTTATGGGCTTATGGATTATCTGGTGAGCGCCCTCGTTTTTAGCGGTCTGAATCAGTTCTTCCTCGGAGTAAGCCGTCATGAGAATTATGGATGCTCCAGGCTGTATCTCCTTTATTTTCTTAAAGGCTTCCACGCCGTTCATCTCGGGCATAACGATGTCCATTAAAATAACGTCAAAGTCCTGTTCTTTAAACCTGTCGACGGCGGATACCCCGTTGTCCGCTGTTTGTACACTGAAACCGCGTCGCTTCAGAATCATGGCAAACGTTTCGAGTAAATCCTCATTATCGTCAACCACGAGAACTTTCAGTTTATCATTCATGTCGGGTTTATCTCCTTTGTTCTAGGGGTAGTTTTACGGTGAAGGTTGTGCCTTGTCCGACCTGGCTGACAACCTCGATTTTGCCGCCGTTTTGCTCGACAAGTCTCTTCGAAATTGCCAGGCCGAGGCCGATGCCCTTTGGCTTGGTGGTAAATAGCGGTTCGAATATTTTCGTCATGTTCTCTTCGGGTATTCCGCAGCCGTTATCCTGGAACTCTATCCGGACAAAGTTATCATCAGCCCCGGTGCCTATATTGAGTTCTCCGTTCTTACTGTTCATGGCCTGTATGGCATTAGAAATGATATTGGCAAAGACACGTCCCATCTGTTCGGGGTCGGTTCTAACCTGCTGGGAATGACCGTTTACATTAACATGGACGGTGACATATGTTGGTATGGTTGTCCATGATAAGCTTTCGTTAATTAGATTCTTTAAGTCGACCTTGACCTGTGACGGCGGCCTGATGCGGGTAAAGTCCAGCAGGTCGGTTACAATTTTATTGGCGATATCAATCTGCTTATCCAGGACTTTCAGAGTGTTCGCTGCCTCTTCGTCACCTTTATCGGTTAGAGCCATGTTAAGCAGGTAGGCGCAGTTCCTTATCACGTTCAGGGGATTGCGCAGTTCATGCCCCACGCCCGAGGCCAGTTCGCCGACGGCCGCCAATCGCTCGGAACGGATAAGCTTTTCCTGGACCTGCTCCAGGTCTTTTGTCCTGATATCCACTTCCTTTTCCAGTTGTTCGTAGTAGCCGCGGAGCGATTGCTCCAGTTCCACCTGGCGGATGGCACTGCCGATTCTCTCGGCGAGGGTCTTGGTCAGGTGGTTTTTCTTCTTTAAATAGGGATTATCGCGGGAGGAATATATTTCCACAATGCCTATATTCTCGCCGTTGACCACCAGGTTATCGGCTACTTTGCTGTGAGATTTTTGGAAATTGGGGCTCTTAAATACCTGGTCATGAAAGGTAATTCTGACCTTGGTTTCTTCGGGGTACTGCATTGACTGTGGAATCAGGGTTACTACTTTGCCCAGGAACTCTTCTATGGAGCTACTATCTCCTGTTGCTCTGCCGATGTCATAGAGGCATTTCATCTCTTTCATCCTCTGGCGATGTTCTTGCTCGCTCTTCTGGAGCATGGCAACTACCGCCCCCACAGCGCTGAGGATGATGACGAACGCCGTGGGTTTGAACAGGGCGTTGGGGTAATTGTCTATCAATATGGCATGGGGCAACAGGATTAGCATGGCGATAAGTGCCGATAGTACCGCCGGTATGACCCCGAGGACATAAGCGGTATAGACCACCGGGGCGAAGAATATCAGGCCCAGGAAGTCGATGCCGTATAAATTATGAAGGCTATTCAGGGAGTCCTGAAGACCTGTCCAGCCGAAAAAGCCGCCGATAACAGGTAAATAGTAAACAATGGAGCAAACTACCATGATGGCTATGATATAGCGCAGGTGTTTACTTGCCCACAGACCTTTTTTATTACGTTTATAACTCATCTTCGGCCCTCCATGAGTTTCAGGGTCCGGTTGCCTCTTGCGCCATAGCTACTTTTCATCACAGCACGCAGTATGGGCAATTCTATCCAGTTGCCCCGCAATTTTAGGCTACTACTGCTGTACCATGGCAGGCAACCATGATAACCCCCTATTTTATCGGGGTATTCCCCCAGTCCCATCGGCTTATGTCTCCAGTGTGTTCGATATCTCCTGCTTATTTCTTCTGCCAATCTTTTATTATTGCCTTTATTTCATTCAAATCATCGATTAGTTCCTCGGTCGTCACATCCGGCAGTGAACGAATCAGATTGGCCAGCGGATTTTCCTCTTCTTCATCACTACTGAAGAGTTTATTCAGGGAATCACTTCCCTCTTCCGGTGGTGGTTTTTTCTCTTCTTTTGGTGGTGTGGTGGCTTCGGCTTTGGGTGGGGTAACAGCCTGGGCTTTGGGTGGGGCAGCAGCTTGGGCTTTCGGGGGGTTAGCCGCTTCGGCTTTTGGCAATGTGGCGGCTTTGGCGCTTACTTCAACCAGTTTCACCACTTCGCCCTCTTCCTCAGGAGGGTCACCGATATCCGATTCTCTAATAATATCGCCACGCGATACTATGTCTTCCGCCCCGACCTCCAGCACAGCTATAGGTCCATGTGGTTTGAGGGAAATATCTTCATTTTCCTTTGAGCTGCTCACTTTATCAGAGAGTTTCTTCAATTGCTTTGCCGTTTGCTTCAGGTTATCGGTTCTACCATTAAGATGTTCTTCTAACTTGGTTGCATGAGTGGCCGTGGAACCTTTCGCTCCGGCGTTACCATTTTCATTCTTTTCGGTCGATTTACCTATTTTTAACCCCATAAAACGCATTCGAGGCCTCCTTTGCAGCAAGCGCCCGTGAGCACATGCTGTCTATTCTCTGATAACTTTAACGGAAATAACCCTCACGGTATGCCTTGGATAATATGGCATAGACATCATAAAAGTTGGTCTTGCCCTGGTCGGCAATACGCTTCAATACATCCGACCTTTGCTTCAATACCTTGTATATCTGTCTCCTTTTCTCCTCCGGCAGACCGCGCCGGGGCGCAATTTTATTCTCCAGCAGGTAGGAGTTCTGGAACCCGCGAAACTGGAAGGTGTCGTCCACCGGGTTCCAGTTGAATACTTCGATAAATGAGAAAGAGTCTCCAATTGAATCATAGCTGACTATTTCATTAACGCTGGTCAGGCGCCTTCCCAGCCCGCCTTTAGCCAGACGCACCTGCTGGCAGATGACGACCACGTTCAGGTTGTCAACATATGTCTTGGGCACGTTGATGGGGTTACCGGTAACACGCTGGATAAGCTTGGATACCGATGCCGCGTGGAAGGTGCTCATCGTCGCATGGCCGGTCTGCATTGCCTGAAAGGCGATGGCTCCTTCGGCGCCACGAATCTCACC